>CAJWTS010000026.1 GCA_913047795.1 uncultured Verrucomicrobiota bacterium
CGAGAGTTTCATGCGCGTGCCCTGCAGCGCCGTCTCACATCCCCACCTGCCTGCCTGCGGCGGTAGATGGCAGTGTAGACGGACTGCGCCGCGCGCGCGGTAAGGGGGTACAGTTTGGGAGGGAAATTCGTGACAAAACAGCTTGAAGCGCCGCCGCGCGTCGCGGACCTGCTCCCGGTACGCATCGAGGACGGGCCGTGGATGCCGGTGAGCAACCTCGAAACACCGGTGGTGACCATTGAGGGTCGGACTAGCGGGATCCTGCGCCTTGCCGATGACGATACGGAGACCATGGACATCTGGCGTCACATGCGACCGCTGCGTGCGGTGCCGCAGGTCGAGGCTAAGCCGGGCGCTACGATCCTGATGGCGCTTTCCAATTACAAGATCGATGGGGACCGTTATCCCTTTGTGGCCTGGCATCGTTATGGCAATGGAAAGACCATGTTCGTCGCGTCCGACAAGCTGTGGCGGATTCGTTACGAGGTCGGTCGTCGTCACCATGAGCGTTTCTGGGCCCAGACCATTCAGTTCCTCGCGTTGTCGCGACTCATGGCGGGAAGCACGCGCGTCGCCATCGAAACGGACAATCAATCCTACGGCGTGGGTGAGCGAGTGCGCGTCTTCGCGAACGTGCTCGATCCTTTCCTGGAACCCATCGTCAGCGACCAATACACGGTGCACATGATGCGCGACGCAGATGGCGAGGAGGTCCAGACGATCGACATGAGTCCCGTATCCGGCGTGTCGGGATTCTACGAGGGCACCGTAATCGCGAGACAACCGGGCACGTTCCGCTTGCTGGCGCCGGAGACGGATCGTCAGATCGCCAACTCGCCGCGCTTCGATGTCGATGACGTGTCGATGGAGTTGCTCGACCCCGGCATGCGCTTCGAGGTCGCCCGGCGCATGGCGCAGATCGCGGGCGGGATGGCGATTCGATCGGCGGAGGATCTGCCGGCCGTCGTGCAATCGATCCGTGCACGGTCGCCGATTCGAACCGAACGGGCGGAGCTGGAGCTGTGGGATACGCCGATGGTGTTTGTGATTCTGGCAATATTCGGGGCAGGGGAATGGATCATGCGAAGATTGCAGAGACTGGTATGACGGGATACGGGATCGGGGCGGCCTTTCGGCGCACTCGCTGCGCTCGTTTGCTCAGGGCAGCCGGGAAATGATGAATTGAAATGAGTGAATTGCAACAGGACAGGGGTGTTGAGCGCAAGCTGAGGGGCGTCTGGCGCCGGGAGCGGTTGCGAGGCCATCTGCACGGCGGCGGGTGTGTCGTTGGCTGGGCGGTGGCGCTTTTGCTCATCGGCTTCCTGGTCGACCGTTTCATGCTGCTGTCACTTGGCGCGCGGATGGTTGTGTTGGCCGGTATTCTCGTGATCGTCGGATCGACGCTGATCCGGCGCTGGATTCGGCGCCTCGTGCGATACAACCGGGTGGCGATTGCCGATCGCATCGAACGCGCGAATCCGAACCTGATGGGCCTGCTGCTGGCCTACACTGAGCTAGCCGGTGTTCCGGCGGGGCAGACGCAAGGCTCGATGGAGTTGCGTGCGATCGTGCGCGACCAGGCCATCGCAGCGACAGAGTCGCTGGACGTGCGACCCGTGGTGGAACTGCGTGACGCCTGGCCGCCGGTCGTCTTCGCGATATGCTTACTGCTGGTGGCTACAGCCGTTGCCGGGATCTGGCCAACCGAGACCGCGGTCTACTTGCAGAGATTGTTCGGATCCGAACTTGCATACCCGACCCACACGCAGATCATTCACGTCTCGGGCTCGCAGCGGGTGCGGCAGGGCGATCCGGTTGTGATCGAGGCCACGGTGGACGGGGTCGTGCCTGCGACGGGTACGATTCAGGTTCGTCAGCCCGGGCTCGAGGTGCAACCGCGCGCGATCGAAGGGGTGGGCGATGTGTTCGCCTACCGGATCGACTCGGCCGTCTCAAGCTTCACTTACACGCTCGAGATCGGCGACGCGGTGTCCGCCCCCTACGAGGTGATCGTGGTGCCACCCCCGACACTCGTGGAGTCGCGCGTATCGGTGCGCGCACCCGAGTATACACAGCTTCCGGCCTACAGCGTGACCGCCCTCAATGTGGAAGTGCCGCAAGGGTCGGTCCTGGAGTGGGAGTTGCGCTACGACGTACCGCTCTCCGATGCGCAGTTCATCGCCGGCGTCCTGCCGGCCGAGCCGACGGCGATCAGTGCGGACGGAATGATCGTGCGATTCTCGCGGAGGGTTGACGATGCGCTCGCGTATCGCTTCGATCTGAAGCGGCGAGATACGGGATTTGCCTATGAAGACACGCCGCATCGCGTCTACGTGCGGCTTGATACCGACCCGGAGGTTGCGATCGAAAGTCCGGCGTCGGATATCCAGGCGACGATCAACAAGACACTCATCGTGCGGTTCAAGGCCCAGGACGATTACGGGCTGAAGCACGCGTGGATCGTTTACAGTTTGAACGAGGGCGAAGAGAAACGACTGGATCTCGGCGAGTTGCCCGTCGTCGCGGGACAGGAATCGATCAGTGCACCGCGCTACGGCCTCTGGCCGTTTACGTGGGAGCTGCGCCATGATGTCCCGGACCTTCAGATCGGCGATCTGATTCGCTACTCGGTCGAGGTTGAAGATGTGCGCGCGACACCGTCGGAGGCCATGCGCACCCGATCGGCGGCGCGCGAGGTGCGAGTCGTGAGCCGCTCGGCCTACCAGAATTTCGTCATGCGCGAGCTGTCACGCGCACACGAACGGCTGGCGGACGTGCATATCGAGGCGCGCAAGAGCCGGCAAGCGCTTGATGCACTGAAGAACCAGCTTGGCGCAGAGGGGGGTACCCAATGAATAAACTTCCACTCGGCGTCATCCTGCTCGCGCTCCTTATTGGCGCGAGTGGTCGTGCGTTCGCGGAAGCCGGCAGCGACGGAATCGATCGCGCGTTGAGTACCGAAATCCAGCGGCAACGTCGCGTCGCCGGCGAAATCCAGAATTCGATCAAGATCATGGAGGCCCTGGTTGGCGACCTGCACTCGAACAAGATGCAGGATGACCCTGGTGCGATGACCATGGTCTCGCTGCGTAAGCTGTTGAGTCGCCTGACCGAGGACAACATTGCCAGGTCCGATAAATTGTTGCGCCAGGCGCGAATTGATCCGGCCGAACGTGGCCGCGCGATCACGGATGCCGGGAACGAAATCGAGATCGTCGTTGCTCGCCTGAAAGAGATCCTGGACGAGGCGGGACTCGAGCGGAAGAAGGGCGTCTTCGCCGCGCTCTTGCAGGAGGTCATCGAGGACGAGTGGTCCGTGCTCAAGGATACCGTACAATGGGGGCGCGCGCTGGTGAACGAATTCAAGAAAGCGAAGGGCGATGCGGAGAAACTGAGGCAGTCCCAGGGGCTCGTGCGCCGGAAACTTCAGGCCTTTGCGGCCGACGTTAGGCATGCCGCAGAGACGGAGGAGAATGAGAGCCTGCAGGAACTTCTGAAAGACATGCTTGCCGCCTTGAAGCTGCGACGGGTCGATGACCACCTGCGTAACGCTGCGGCGGGAATCACCGAACTTGATGCCGCGGATGCCGCGGATGAAGAACAGCTCGCGCTGAAGGGGATGCAGGATGTGCTCGATATCCTGAACGGCGTCGACTGGCAGGATCTGCAGCAACTTGTGCTCGAGGCCGAGTTGAAAGAGAAACTGAGGGACATCGTTGAAGCGCAGAAGGTCCTGCGCCTGGATGTTCTGCGTGCGCCGGGTGCGGGGGAGACGATCAATCTCGCGCCGTTCGTCGTGCCGCAACAGGAACTGCACGAGCGACTGTCCGGTCTTACCGAAGACGTGGAGAAGACGCCCGCCAAGGCGGTGCTCGCCCCCGCGGTGCAGCGCGCGATCGAGGCGATGCTTACGGCAATCGACGCACTCAAGGCAGCACGTCGTGGTCCGGCTGCGACCGCGCAGTTGCGGGTCATTACAATTCTCGAGGATGCCCTGGACGAATTCGAGGAGGAGGATTTCGAGGCCATCGCGCAGCAGCCGATCCCGCTTGGCCTCGGCGACTTTGGTATGGCATTTGAGACCGGGGAGCGGGGATTCAACGTGCCGCCGGGCGCCGGCTTCGGCATGGGACCGGGAATCGGCATCGGCCTGGCCATGGGTGGCGAGGGCGGTATTTCGGTCGCCGGCGAAGGGGGCTGGGGTCCGCCCGGCGGGCAGTCCATGCCAGGCATGGGCATGGGTGAAGGCATGGGTGAGGGCATGGGTGAGGGCATGGGTGAAGCCGGGATGGGCGAGGCAGGAATGGGCGAGGCAGGAATGGGCGAGATGGGAATGGGGCCTGGAATGGGCGAATCAGGCATGGGAGCTGGGATGGAGGGGATGGGGCCACCGGACATGAATGCCGGCAGTGGCGAAGGTCATCGTTGGGGCTCGGACAATATTTCCGAAGAGGATGCGGAGATGGGTGTGGCCGGCTTCGGTCATTTGGGTCAGGTTGCGCGTCGACAGATTGAACAGCTCTACGAGCGTGAATTGCCCCCGGAATATCGTGGTATGATTCGAGACTATTTTGAAGTATTGGCAGCGGAAGAGTAGGGAAATGCGGATTTCGGAATTAGCGTTGCGGATTGTGTTCTTGGCGATGGCGACCGTGCTGGTGGCGGTCGAAGGCCTTGCTGTGGACGTGCCCGAGGAGACGACGAGGTACACGAAGGTGTCGCCGGCGGTCAAGAAGGCGATTCAGCGCGGGCTGTCCTACATGAAGCTCAGCCAGAACGACGATGGAAGTTGGGGCGGTCAGCACAAGATCACGCAGACGTCACTGGCGATTATGGGGTTCCTTGTGCCCGGGCACGATCCGCAGGAGGACCTGTATGGTCGGCAGATCGACCGGGCGATTACGTACCTGCTGACACGGGCGAAACATCACGGTGGCTATTTCGCCGATGAAACGAGCCAGGTGCTTTACCAGCATTCATTTGCCGTGCTGGCGCTGTCGGAGGTGTGGGGGCAATCGAAACGGGGTGACATCGGGCCCGCCTTAAGGACGGCCGTCAATATTCTCCTGAAGGCGCAGGGCTCTACCGGCGGCTGGCGCTACGAACCCCGGCCGAGTGGAACCGACATCTCGTGCACCGGAACGGCGATCCAGGGCCTCGCGTCGGCACGCGAGGCCGGGATCCTCGTTCCGGACCACGTGATCAACAAGGCCATCCGGTGCATGCGCGCGCACCAGAGCAGGCGGACCGGGTACTTTAACTATGGACAGGGTGGGGGCGATGGTGGGAACCCGACCCTCTACCGTTGCGGGATCGGTCCGCTGGCGCTCTACATGCTGGGCGACCGGGACTCCGTTGTTTTGCGCCGGGGCCTGGCCGTGCTGATTAAACAGCCGGAAAGCGTCTTTAATTCGTCCGGTCAGTATTTTCTGGCACATTACTATTGTGTCCAGACCTGCTATCAGGCGGGCGATAAGTACTTCAACTACTGGTACCCACGGATCAGCAGGTCCCTGCTCGCGCAACAGCAGGCCAATGGCGGCTGGGGCGGCGGATCCGAATTCGGCATGTCGACGCCGTTGGCGATCCTGATCCTCGGTGTGCCGTACCGGTACCTTCCTATCTACCAACGGTGAGGATCGTGGCACATATATGGATGTGTCTCGCCGTATCCCTTGCGGGGTTGGCTTTGGCGGATACGAATCCGGAAACGGACGACTGGATCATCCAGTGGGCGGAGATCGCTGCGCTTGGCGAGAAGGGCACGCCGCAGGCAGTTGAGACGCTTGAGTCGATTGTGAACGGAAAGGAGGCGGACTGGCGTCGCGGTCGCGCGCTCGTGACGCTTGCAGGGATGGAAGGCGCGGGGTTTGCCTCGCACGCACGGCAGTGGCTGTCGTCATCGAGCAGCGTCTTGCGTGCGGCTGCCTGCGAGGCCTTGGGGCTCTCCGGTGGGGACGAAAAAATGCTTCGCCGCGCCCTCAAGGACCCGGATGAGTCGACGCGCTGGCAGGCCGCGATCGGGCTCGCGCGCACCAAGGGCGGCGATGTCGAGATGGAACTTGGTCCGTTTCTCGTAGACCCCGCATCCAACACGGTTGCCCGGCAAGTGACATTGTTGTCCGCTCTTCGGACGGATTCCGCGCTTGGTGTGCTGACCAACCTGGCCCGGCACAAGGACACCGGTATTCGCCGCCGGGCGATTCAATCCATGCACGGGGTAGAAGACAATCGAATTGTGCCCGTGCTGGTCGCCGGTGCTGTACGGGATCGGAGTTCTGAGATCCGGAAGATTGCCCGTGGTGTCGTGTATTCATATGCGCCGGCGTTCCTGGGGGACCCGATCGCGCGGATGCTGAGGAAAAGCGACTCGGCCACCCGTACCTTTCTCCTCGAGCTGCTTTTTTATCGTTCCAGCCGGGCCGGCGCTGATGCTGTGGCGACGATACTGCGCACAGGTGAACCACCGCTCGCCGACCAGACACGTTTGCTTGCGATGGATACCCTGCTCGCCATCGATCCGCAGGGCTACCGCGACATCTTCGTCGGCCATCTGGAGGACAAGGCACCGAGTCTTCGCATGCGGGCCCTGCTGGCCTTGAGTGCGGGTGTTCCGGAGGCCGAGCTTTTCAAGCTGCTGGCGCCCGCGATGGTCGATGCCAACTGGACGGTCTTTAGCCGCGCGCTGGGACTCCTGAAGGGACGTACCGAGGGCGTGCCCGAAGGCGGACTTGTGCCGTACCTCGGACCAAGCCTGCGAACGAATGATACCCAACGCCTCGGGGCCTTGCTCGGTTTTATGAAGCAGCGACTCCCGCCGGCGGAACTTGATGCTGCGCTGGAGCCGCTCGATCCGTTTCTTGGCGGCACGAATGTTTTCCTGCGAGAGCGCGCGGCCGAGCTTTACACGCTGGCCACTGACGATGTTTTGTTTCGCAAGGCCGCGGCGGCGCAAGGCTACCTGACCCAGTGGATGGTGATCGGGCCGTTCGACAATAATCGCTACAACAAGGGCCACGATACGGTCTATCCGCCCGAGAAAGAGGTGGATTTCCGTCAATCCTACGTGGGTGCGTTCGGCCCCACGCGTCTGGTTGACGAGATCACGGCAGCCGAGACGGGCCCATCGACGAACGAAGCCATTCGCGTCAAGTGGCAGGGGTGGCCGATTGTCGATCTCGACGCGAAGCTGCGCTTTCACCGCGTGTTGCTCGGTCTGGCCGATTTCCTCGTGTCGTACGCCGTTGCTGAAGTCGTCTCGCCCGATGAGCAGCCGGTCACCTTTCATATCGAAGCAGACGACACCTACAAGTTCTGGCTGAACGGTGAATTGGTGCTGTCGGCAACGAACGCGCCCGTCACAGAGGAGATTGTGAATAACCGGGACAAGTGGATGGCTCTCGCCAGGAACTGGAACAAAAATTCACAGAAGCATTCCCTGAAAGGAACGCTGCGCGAGGGGCGCAATCGTCTCATGTTCAAGGTATGCAACTTTACCGATCACTGGTTCGTGCGAGTACGCGTTGTAAATACGTGCGGAGCGCGGGCGGAAATGGAAGAGATTGAGGTCAGGCACGAGGTCTCACTCGACTGATGACAACAACGGTCAATTTGCGCGAACACTGGCTTGCCGAAGGATACATTCTCGTGCGCAATCTCCTGCCGCCGGAGGACGTGGAGCGACTGCGTGAGACCTGCGAGGATATCCTGCGACAATGTTATCTCCTGGAGGAACCCCAGCACGGGGATGGAGACTTCGTGATTCGCCATCTTTCGAGGCCGTCCTACCATGTAGGGGAGCGTGAACGGCTGGCATTCCTGCTGGAAACGGCGGCCCATCCGAGAATGGTGGATATTGTGGGCGAAATATTTGGTGACGAGCCAGAGCATCGATGCTTCAGCCTGTTCATGAATCCGCGCGAGAACGGTCGTGATGGAAACTGGCACCGGGATTGCCAGTTTCGGGAGAATTACGACGAGGACGTGGAGAAGGAAATGATCCTCAACAACAAGGTGCCGGGAGGCATGCAGATGCAGATCGCGCTGGTGCCGAGCGACGACTCCGAGTATGTCCCGGGGTCGCATCTGCGCTGGGATACGGAAGAGGAGTACGCGATTCGCCTGAAGGACAACCAGGCCTGCAATAATTCCAACGCGATGCCGGGCACTATGCGCGTGGCCTTGCAGCCGGGCGATGCTGTCGCGTTCAATGCGTATGGTCTTCACCGTGGCCGTTACCACGTCGACAGGCTGCGGCGCACCCTGATGTTGACCTATGTAGCCAGCCGCCGGCCGGTTCGACCCGATATCTTCAACCATCAACCGTGGTTTCTTGAGCCGGGTTATCTCGATGGTCTGTCGGATCAAGCGACGGCTTTCTATCGGGGGTTTGTCGATAAGTATGCGGCGTCGTGGGGGTAGGGGCGGGATTAGAGCCGGTTAGTCCTTTATGTCCCTTTCGTTGCCCCTTAATCTACCGTTGCCTTATGAGTGAACCACTGCCCAAAATCAGACCGTCATCCCCATCCGACTTCGCGGCAATCACCGCGCTGCTCGCGCCATCCGTCGCCGCGCGTCAGCTCCTCGAGCGCACGGACGACGAAATGTTGACTTTGATCGAGAATGGTTTTGTTGCACTCGAAGACGATCGCATCATCGGATTCTGCGCTGTCGAGATTTACTCACGAAAGCTTGGAGAGATTCAAGGTCTCACCGTCGACCCTGAGTATCGTAGCCGCGGGGTCGGCCGCCGGCTCGTGATGCGTTGTGTCGAGCGCGCCCGCGAACGGGATATCCACGAGTTGATGGCTATCACCGCGACCGAAGAGCTCTTTGCCGACTGCGGTTTTTACTATGCGTTGCCCGAACAGAAGCGAGCGCTTTTCATCCATCCACAGGAAACCGGCGAATAGCCCGGGAGAGAGATTGACATCCGGCTTGTCCAAGGCTCGATTGCCCGCGCTATTGGCGGTCGCCATGGCGGCGACAACGGTTGTTGCCTCAGCGGTCTCTCTCTCGGAGACCGTTGAGAAGCTCCGCGCGGCGGTTGACGTGCGGGGACCCATCGATGATGGATCCCTGACGCGTCTTGTCGCGCTCGCGCGGGCCGGGGCTTTTCCTCGATCCGATCCCGCACTGCTTGCGGGCCTGGAGCGTAGATTCTACGCGCAACTGAATGCGACGAAGGTGCTCGCCGCGCGCCAGACGCTTGATACGCTGGTCGACTTCGACGGTACGGGACCCCGCTGGGATCTTCTCCGCGTTGAGCTGCTCGTCGCGTCCTACCGTGGGGATCTTGCGCAGAGGGACTTCGATCGTGTTTCACGGCGCCTGGCCGACAGCCACAGCATTCGCAGCGTTCAACATCGGCGCAGCCGCGCGCGGAATCGAATCAGAGGCGCGGGCGTGAAGAAGCTCGACGAGCGGCCGGATCCTGATTTCGAGCGAAACGAGAGCTGGCTGAAGACGGTTCGCAAGGGAATCGATCCCGGCGACGTCGCGGCGATTGACAGCGTCATTGCCGAGGCGGGCGCCTCGGGCGCGTTGCACGAGATCCCTGATGATGCGGGCCGATCGAAGTGGCGCCGAAGTTTCTGGGGGCAGGTCGTTGGCGCCGTGCGGAAGGACGAGGGAGACGGATCTGATGCTCTGCGGCGGTTTCAGAATGCCGCCATGGCCGGCGCGAAGACGAACGAGCAGTCGCGGCTGGAACAGTTCGAGATGTGGCGCACACGGCCATGGGCGGTCGAGGCGCAGCGCGGTCTGCTGCTGTACGGGATCGACATGGCCCGGAAGGGGCACTACGCCGCTGCGCGCCGTAGTTTCGAGGATGTCATCACGTATGCCCGTGACGAAGTCTTGATCGAACGCGCCCGGGCCGGACTGATCGTCAGCCCGTGGTCAAGCCAGACACCGGCGGCGGTTCCCGCGCAAGTGTCGGAGCGGCCCTCGATTACGCGGCTGCAGCTACCGCGCCACTCGACGCATCATCCGGCCGTTCTGTATAGCCGGCGATTGCTCACGGATTGGTCATCCGTCGGGTGGCCGATGGTTAACGTGCAGACGGCGGACGGACTCATCCTGGTGAGTGCCCCGGACCTGCTTGCGTGTTACCGTGTCGATGACACCTCGCAGCCGGTTTGGGAACAGCGCCTCGAGAGCCTCTGGCTCACGATTGGCCACAGCGAGGATATGACGTTGCCGGGCGGGGTCATTCCGGCCATCGAGGACGGCCGCTTCGTCACCCGCTGGGGCAGGCAGGCAGCGGCAGGGGACCTGCGAACCGACGCGATGCACACGCATCAGACGAAACTGCCCGCCTCGCGTATGCGCCGGATTCTGAATACCTTTGTTGCGTTCGAACTGTCGACGGGCAAGTCGCTCTGGTCGACCGCCGAGATGCCGTACTGGAAAGCCTTCGTGCCGGCCGGTGATCCGGTTGCGCAGAATGGACGCGTCTACTTGCCGGTGGTGCCCGGTACGATTCACAAACTGGACAAAAAGACATTGCTGCTCTCCGTGATTTGCGTGAATGCCGCGGATGGAAGACTGGTCTGGGAGCGGTCGGTCGCCGATATTCAGTACCAGCCGGCCGACACGTACCACGGACATACGCGGATCCTGGGGCTGCACGCCGGGCTTCGCGTGCACGAGGGACGTCTTTACTGTTCAACCGGCAATGGACTGTTGAGTTGCCAGGATATCCGCGACGGCATGGTCGAGTGGACACGTTCCTACGCCGGTTACGTGCCGCTTCCCAGGACCGTGGAAACGCAGATGCCGCGCCGCACACGCCGGCCGTTGATCTGTGACGGTGTTGTCGTGCTCGGTTCGAAGGATTTGCCCGGCCTGAGCGCTTTCGAGGCGCGGACCGGCCGACTGGCCTGGGAGAAACCGTGGTTGCCGTCGCATCTCGCGCAACCGTTGGGCGCGGACCGCTTGCTGGTCCAGGACGACCATGCGTTGCTCGCGCTCCGCGGGAAGGATGGATCTGTCGCGTGGCAGCGCAGCATGACGGAAGGCATTCGCGGGCCGGCGATCATTGTGCGGGACACCATTGCCGTGCCGGTCGTCGACGCGACGTCGGCAACGAATACCACGCGCTACGTGCTGCAGTTTCTGGATGCCGCGACGGGCCGCGCGACGGAACGCGTCGCACTGCCTTTGTCGATCATGGACGCGCGCCTGGTCCATGCCGCCGGCTTCCGGGCTTTGACCCAGAACGCCTCCGCGCCGCAAATCAGGACGGAGCCGACGCCGGGATTCACGACGCGGGACGGTGTGATTCATATTCGCCGCCAGGTGCCGCGTCTGTACGACCCGGTCGCGTTGTCGGGAGCGAAGGAGACGGACGCCTACCCCTGGCTCTGTCTTTCGGAGGGATTCCTGGAAGCCTACTCGCGCACGGAAGCGGGCCGTGTGCTGTGGCGCCGTTCGGTCCGTCCCGATGATGGTGAGCCGCTGTTTGCCGGCGACCGGGTTCTGCTGGCCGCTCCACGCCGCGTAACGGCGCTGAGCCTGACGACTGGAAAGATCCTCTGGCGGACCGAGATTGGCAAGGCCGTGGAGAAATGGCACACGGATGGAAAGCGTGTTGTGGGGGGCGGTGCAAGTCATTACGCCATACTCGACGCGGTTTCCGGGAGAAAGGTTCACGAGGGTAAGACGCCAAAGGCGAAAAAATTCGTGGACGTGGGGCTATCCGGCGACAAGGCGGTGCTGCTTCTACAAACGTATCCCACGGCCAGCCGCCGGACACATATCGAGGCCGTGATGCTTCCCGTGCAGGGCGAGACGAATCGATTCGAAGTCGGCGAGACGGATGCCAAGGAGATCTACTACGCCGGGAACGACTTCTGGATAACAGGTATGGATCGCCACGTGTATCTCGTCGATCTGGCCAATCGTCGCGCGGCAAGGTCCGAGAAGCCGGTCCTGATCAAGGCGGATATGAAGGGTGTCCATTCCTCGCACTGGCGGAGCCCAATTTTCGATGTGCGAGACGGCCTTGCGCTGATTGACGGCGGTAATCGAAACGTGACTCGCCGCTGGGTCTACCAGCGAGGGGAGGCCATCAGCTTCATCACGCCCAAGGGCGCGGCCAATTACCTGCTGCCCGGCGGGCGCATCGCAGAGGCCAGCGGCCGACGCGTGCGGGTCGTGGATTTCGAGACCGGCGATGTGCAGGCGACTTGCACGGTGCCGCTCGGATACCAGGTGCATGCCTGTCGGTTGGCGCGCGACCAATTGCTCATCGTTTCACGCAAGCAGCCCCCGGGGCAGGTGGCGTCGCCGGTGCGAACCGGTCACCTGCGCTTCGATGTCTTTCGAGTTTCGGACGGAGAGCGCATCGCGGGTCGCACGCTGCCCTCGGTGCACCCCTCGAGCTGGCACGTGCGCGCACTCAAGAAGAATTGGTCGAATGAGGTCGCGTGGATGCCGTCGCACATTGCGATTACCGACGCGTTCGGTGTGCACATCGTACCTCTGGAACAGGCTCCGGTGACCGGGGAGATGGACGCCGTCATAGCGTATCGAGCCCCGGTGCGGCTGATAGTCGACGGCAATCTTGCCGAGTACGGGGTTGGTGACGACGCGGCTATCCGGCCGGTTGCAATCGGCCAGTATGGCGCGCGACTCTGGATTACGCATGATGCGGCCAATCTCTACATTGCCGTGTCGTACGAAGAGACCCGTCCCGAGCCGATCCGGGGTCGGGGCCGCCTGATCTCGGCCGGCGATTTCCTGAAGCTCTCCATTCGCGGGAACTTCAAGCCGGATAAGGATCGTCGCTGGGACGACTTCCGCTGGCATCTTGGCCACAACGCCGACGGCCACACCATTTCGACCGGTGAAGGGCCGCGCCGCATGGTGGGCGTCAAATCGCGCGACGCGAACAGCGGCATCACGATCTACGAATTGGGGGTCCCGCTCGAGAGCGTGCGTGATCGCGCCGGCAACGATAACCGCATCCTTAAGCTTGATATCTCGGTGCACGACAGCGAGTTCGGGCCGGACCCGTGTGCGCGTTGGCCAGGCCTGGAGCTTATGTTGCACCCGTTCTCGGTGGAGGAGCAGGAGGCGGGCCTCTCCATTTCAGGGGCGATGCCCTCGCTGATCGAGTCGCGCTGGTTCCTGCGCACGCTGCTGGACGTGCATGTGGGCGAATGGCCCGCGGGCCGGGGCTTCATGGGACGATTGTTGCGCGAGCATAAGGAGTCTCCGTTCAGTGCCTGGCTGATGCGTTCGTTGCATCATCGCCTGGATATGACGACCGGCACGGAATCGCGCGAGAAGGTACGCGCCCTCGCGCTCGAGTCGGGCGTCGCCCAGCCCTATCTCGACTGGTACGAGGATTTCCCCGAGATGATTGAGACCGACCCGACGAAGGTTTCGCCCTGGATCGACAATGTGCGGATGCTGGGGTCGCCGCAACGCGATGCCGCCGGGATGCGCGAGATATTCGAGCGCTACATCCCGCTACTCGGCGCCTCGGATTCGTCGATACGCTTCTTCACTTCCATGATACGCGTATTGAAGCCCGATCCCGAAGAGGAGCTCGCGCTAATCGCGTGGTATCTCAAGGAGAACCCGGGTCACCCCCGTACGCGCGACTACCTGTATGGCGCCTGGGATATTGCCCGGCGAATGGGAGAGGACAAGGCGATCGAGCGGATCGAAAAAGTCATTCAGGACGGGAAGGTCGGGAGGGACGAGGCGTACCGGTTCCGGCGGACGACATCGCACACGGGTCACGCGCGAATCGTTGACTGGCACGTGGTTGGTCCATTCCCCGCGGATCTCGTCGAGGCGCGCGAGGTGCCTACGATACTTCCACACGAGCAGGGCCGCATCACGCTCAAAGAGCAGTATCGCATGCTCGATCGAATGGTGCGGTGGAAATCGGTTACGGCCACGAATGGCGTCGTCGACATGCTTGCGATCTTTAAGGAGTCGTTCTTGCGCTCGCTGGGCTACGCGGCCTCGTGGGTGCATTCGCCCAAAGGGCAGTGGGTCCTGATGGAAGTCGGGTCGTATGGCCCCTGTTCGGTCTGGGTGAACGGTCGACTGGTTTATTACAGCCTCGAGGATCACAAGGACTCATGGCTGCCGAAAGGATACAGGGCGCGCAACCGATTCCCGGTTCGGGCGGTGCGGGTCTGGATTCCCGAGAAGTGGACCACGATCCTCGTGCAGAGCACGCTCGATAAACGCGGTTGGCAGTTTGGCCTGGAGTTCATCGACCCGCTGGGGCGGGGCCCGGTGGAGGGGTTACGTGTGATGCGTCCGGGCGGCGAGATAGATGTCGCGATCACCGCCTTGCCACGGCCGCCGTTGCCGACCGGCGGGTTGAAGGCGGAGTACTTCGGCGATCGCGAACTGACCAATTTGAAACTGATCCGTATGGATCCGCAGCTCGATTTCGACTGGGCCGTCGAAAGTCCGGACCCGCGCATACCCTGGGATCACTACTCCGCGCGTTGGACCGGTCGGCTGAAGCCGCGTTTCCGAGAACCCACGACCTTCATGATCCAGGCTAACGACGGTGTTCGATTCTGGCTCGACGGGAAAAAGGTGTTGGATCATTGGACCTATCACGGCGGCCGGATTGACCAGGTGCTCACGCAGCTCGAGACCAATCGCGAGCATCACGTGACGTTCGAATTCTACGAGTTGACCGATTACTCTAACTTCCGTGTCTGGTGGCAGAGCGCAAACATGCCGCAGGAGGTGATTCCCACCGAATGCCTGGCGGCGAGTTGGCACCTTAAGGAGACGATCCTCAGGCCGCGCGATTCGATCCGCCCGACGGGTCCACCGGCCTTTGCCGGCATTCGGGTCCACCCGCGGGAGCTCTGGCTCTCGACCGGCGAATCGTACACCTTCCAGGCCGTGCCTGTTGACCAGTACGGTCGTGCGCTGGATCCGACGCAGTTGTTCGACGATAATGGGCAGCCGCTGGACACGTCGGTCAGTTGGTCGGTCATCAATGGCGGCCGCCTGAACCTGTTCCATCAATACAGTAGCGGACCGTACCTGCCGCACCACACGAAGCAGGCATCTGGCGCGATTGATGCGAATGGACGGTTCATAAGTGATGGGTCGCGCGGAGCGGTGACGATTGTGGCGAGGTCCAACCTGGACTCGACTCGGATGGGCTCAGCCGTGGTGGCCGTCGACGATCTGCCCGCGATCGGGCCGTTTACCGGTCAACCGATGACAATCGGCCGGGGCTTCTCCGGAGATATCGATCGCGCGCGAGTGTATACGAAGGCCTTGAGCGCAGAACAGATTAAGGCCCACGCGGCCGGGAAGGAGCTGTCCGATAACGGATTGTTGGCGGATTGGACCTTTGATGACCTTGTTGACGGCAAGTTTCCCAATCTAGCGCGGGAAGAACTTCTTGCAGAGATGCATGACCAGGTGCGCTGGGTCAAGACCGAGGAGGGTGGCTATGTGCGTTACGAAGGCGGACGCGTCGAGGTTCCCGACGATCCGCTACTGAATTTCAGCCAGGCCGCGACGCTCGAGGCCTGGGTTCGGAAGCGGGGCAGAGGCGGTTTGGTGCTTGATCGGTGCCGTTGGGGCACGGTCCGCGGTTTCCGCCTCGAGATTGTCGGTGACGGTATCCGCACCCAGGGCCTTTACGGTCACGGTGGTCTCGAGTGTAGAGGAGATGTCCCGGTCAACTTCTGGAGCCACGTGGTCGGGATCTATGGCCACAGCGGCCTGCGGCAGATCTGGGTGGATGGGAAGATGGTGGGGGAGCGAAAAGGCGGCCCGCAAGTACAAGAATGGTGAATCGGGAATGCCGCAAAGGGTCGCGACGGCCGGACTTCGCGCGGGAGGTAGCGAGCCAGGGGGTCCTCAGGCGTCTACCTTTTCGAGCTGCTGTCGTCCGAGTTCCTTGACCCGTTCGTCCGGCCATTTTTCGAGTGGTCTGTAGCTGGGGTGGCCACCGAGGTCGTGACAGGGGTTGTGGCGTGTGTTGTAGCAACAAATCAACGACCAGCGTGGGTCAGCACTATCGTTTGCGTCCGAGCGGTGCAGGGTGTTGGCGTGAAAGAACAAGGCGGTACCCGGTTCCATTTCGCAGTAGACCCGTTCGAGGTGTTTGCTGATTTCCTCCACGCGCTCGGGGTCGGCCCCGGTCTGACCGGCTACACTACCGTGATCGAGTCGGCCGAGTTTATGCGAGCCACGGAGAACCTGAAGGCAACCGTTTTCTTTTGATGCGCGGTCGACGGCGATCATGCAACTCGCCATGTCCGGATAGAGGCAGCCGTTGTTGTACCAGTAGCCGTAGTCCTGGTGCCACTCCCAGGCGCCACCGACGCGCGGTTCCTTGACCATCATCTTGTAGTGGTAGAGGTAGACCTCGTCGTCCATCAATGTTTCCAGCGTGTCGACGATGCGATGCCCGTGAACAAGCGCGTTGTAGATGTCCTCGCGGTCGATCGCGGAGGTCAACCAGAGCTTGCTCTCCCGTCCCTCGGTGTCGGTCGCGGCGTGGACCATGTCCGCCTTTTCCTGGTCGGCCTTGCCGATTTTAAGGAGGAGATCCATCTCTTCGGCGTCGAAGAGACCGGGCGCCATCAGGAAACCGTCGTCTTCGAATTGGACGATCTGATCGGGTGTGACTTCGAAGGGTTTCATGGTTGGTTAGGTGTTCGGCGCGTAGGATGGCGTGACCGTTCGGTGAGTGCAAGAGGAAAGGGGACTAAGAGGGGCCGAAGGCTTCATTGTCCTTTGGTTTCTTTCTTACTCGGTCAAACAAACGCATGGCATGCCGAGCATATCGGCGACCAGCTCCAGTTCGGTGCCGACGTTGCCATGCACCAGGCCGAAATGGTGGCAGACGCCGGCCTTTTTCATGCGATGAAAGTAGTCGTTAAGTGGGATATCAGGTTTGAAGATCGTGTGCTCGAAATGAGCGGGGCGCGGTTCGGTATCGACGGACTCGCCGGTGGAGTACCGTATTTCGTAGCCTTCCACTCCGCGAAAGAGATTAATGATCGTGACCGGGCCCGGCGCCCCGATGAATTCCGGCAACACGGCGTTGTGCGGGGCACCTTCCCAGTTACGGAAATCAACGTACTGCGTGCAGCGTAGTTTCGGACGCCGGTCGCTGCGACCCATGCTGAAACCGGCTGATCCGCCTTCGTGGCCACCCAGGATCCAGTTCTGCTCTTCGTCGAACATGAGATGTTCCCAGAACTGCACCGGGTTGCCGTCGGTCAAGCTCTGCAGGATCAAGCCGCCGACCGAGACGCTGAGATCGCCCTCGGTGGCCACGACATAACCCTTGTCGATCAGGAGCGCCATACCGAGGGCCGGCAGGCTGCCCGTGCGCGGCGTGATCTCGGGACCCGTATCGATCGCCAGGGCATCCACCTCGTGGCGGCGCATCATGCTTTCCAATGCGATGGCCTGTTTGCAGGCCAGGCGCACTTCATCTTCCGTCGGCTCGATGATGTCGCATTTTTCCGTGATCTCACTGTAGAGGTCGTCGGTTGCGCGATCCGTAACGATCGCCATTTCGTCGACCAGCTCGGCAGCGGAGAGATAACCAATCCAAACGCCGGTCTGCGCGACCATCATCGTATCGTCGGGGTAGGTGTCGTACATCGGAACCTGCGTGCAACGGTGCGGTAGATACGTGATGCGTGCGCCGCGCAGGCGGCGCACGGCGCGCCAGGCGCGAATGTGTTGGTCCAGTTCCGCATAGGTGGAGGGATCATCAAATTCACCGAATACGTATCCGAAGCGGAAGTTCGGACGCATGCGTTTCATGGTTCCACAGATCTGGACCGCGCTATTGTTGCCCCATGTCGTACCTGCGGGAACCATCTCGAAATCTTTGGGAATGCCCTGCATGCCCTGCGAGTGCAAGAGGATCGTGTAGATGTTGGCGCCGAGTTCGTCCGCGACGGCGAAGGACATATCGTCATCGACATACGTTGCGTGATAGATCACGCAGGACTCTACATCGGCGTCGCGAATGGCGCGGGCGCGTTGGACGGCTTCGTCCTTGTTGCCCGCGATGCCGGGATAGACGACCTCGTAGCGTTCGCCAAGCTTCTGCGCGAGTCGCTGTGAATCGCGCTCAAGCAGAGCGGGCAGTTCCGGCATGCCGCAGTCTTTCCAGTACGTTTCGATGCCGCCGGTGAAGAGTCCGATTTTCGGTTTCATCAGGTTTCTCCGTCTGAGAAGAGGATTTCGGCAATGCGTGCCAGGATCTGTTTGCCGCGCTCGTTGGCGTGGATACCGTCGCGCAGATACCACTCGTTCGGTTTGCCGCACCCGGCAAGGTATTCTTCCCATACCTGGCGAGAGTTAAAAATGGAAATCCTTTCCGTGTTGGCGACGGTCTGCATGCGTTGGCAGAAGTACGCGGCCTGGCGCAGTGTGGTGGCGCGGAGATGTGCCGCATTCTGAAAGTAGGTCCGGGCATCTTTGATGCTGAGGGCCGCCAGTCGCGAGTCGGGCAGAGAAATCGCGCCGGTCATTGCCAGGAAGTCGGGGTCGATCGATGCGCGAACCTGCTTCATGACGTCGAGGATGGACGGAATATCGGAGTAGCCAAGATTCATGAAAACCACCAGGTCCGGCGCATGGTCGACCACGTATGCCTGCACGCGGTTGTCGCGTCGATAGTAGCGGGCGCCGGTTGAGCCGCGAACGGAAGGTGTGAGGGGAACGGTCGCGCCGCGATATTGACGTTCCACCAGGAGCTGGAAGTGAGAATTGCAGAAATCGTTAGCGATGCTGTCGCCAAGGAACAGCACACGAACTTCCTTTCCGGCCCGCAGTTTACGTCTGGTGCGCGAAAGGTGTTTCCAGCGGTCAGCGGGTGGTGTGAAGTCCACTGGCGGAAGGGTTTTGTAAAGCCGATCCATCCCGCGTCGCACGTCGTTGCGTGTCGCGTTCCACACCGAAATATTGCGCATCTGTAGCTCGCCGTCGATGGCTTCCAGGTTAACCGTTGCATGGCGACTCAAGGGCCGTGCCATGAAGTAGAGGTCGTTGGCGATCCAGTCTTCTGAGGGGTCAATGCCTGTATAGTTGTCAGCATCCATCTCGGCGCCGGCCTCGTCGAAGCAGCGTGCCGTGGCGTAGGCGTCGGAGTGACTGCGCGTCTCGTACGTGAATCGATAGAAGGACTGGGACTCGACCACAAACCGGGGGCTTGTCCAGCGCCCCCAGGACAGCGTGTAGACGCCCCCTTCGCCGTGTTCGCCCCGATAGGCCCTGTGATCCTGTGCGATACCCTGCCAGTTATCGAAGTCTTTTCCTGATAGCATGATGGCTTTTTTGGGCGGGGCGTTTTTCGGAGCCGTGGGCGGTTCGGACTTACGTGCGCAACCTGCGCACAGAACCATGATGAGCAGGATCCAGTGGTTTGTTCTGATCATTAAGATGCCAAAAATTGGAGCATAGCGTACTTAACGGGGGAGAAAAGGACGAATCACGTTCGTGTGCGAACTGCCGATACAGCGTTTGGGCGATAACCCATTTCCATGGGGGAATGGCGGAGCAGGAGCCGGACGGGGTCCATGTGCAATTGGGTGTTGATGACGCAGGTCCATTACAGGAAAGGGAGCACCAGCTCGTTCTTCAGCAGTACGAACTGTGCCTGCGGTGGGGCTATCGTAATGGAGAGAAGCGCAGCTCTCTGCTTTCTCTTCCGGTTCGTCTGTTCTATCCTCAGTCGCATGAATTTGCGTCCGAGCAGGATCGGGATTTGCGCGTTAGCCGCCATGTTCCTGACGCCCATTGTCGCAGCCGTACCGATCAAGTTTTCCATGCGGGAGGACGGGTATGTCTCGATGATCATCCGTGATGCGGATGGGGTCGTGGTGCGGCAGCCGTTGACCTGCCATTTCTACAAGAAGGGCAGACACAAGGTTGAGTGGGGCGGGCGCCGCAACCCGATCGAGGATCAGCCGGGCGAGGCGCTGCCGGTCGGCGAATACTCGTGGCAGGCGATCTGGCACAAGGGCATCGGCCTTCGGTTGAGAGGCTGGGCCTATCACGGGCCGAGCGATCCCTGGGATGTCAGCCCGACCTCGTACTGGGGCGGCGACCATGGCCAACCCGTAGCGGCGGAGGCGGACGAGGAGAACGTCTATCTCGGCTGGAGCGGCGCCGAGGCGGGCAAGGCGTTGATCTGCATGGGGCCGGACGATAACGTCAAGTGGGCCGCGGGCTTTCATTTTAACAGCGCCGGGCTGATCGCGGCGGACGGTGATTACGTCTTCTACGTGAGCGGCGATGTCGTGAAGCGCGTCTGGCGCAAGGACGGCACGCCGGCGAACTGGCCCGGCACGAAGTCGGGCACCATCACGGTCAACGCCCTGCTCGGCGATCCGACCGGCGAGAAGGGCATGCCGTCATCGCTCAGTAACTCAGCCGAGGGCATGGCGGCGCATAACGGCAAGCTCTATATCTCGTCGTCCGTCTGGAGCCTGCACATGCATCACATCGGCGACTGGCGCATTTTCCTGACCAACGTGCGCAAGGGCGGTGAACTGGCCGATGCGCTCTGGCGCAGCCTGGACAGCAAGAGCAAGGAACGCATCGACAAGTGGCTGGCGGGTAACGAGAGCGAGGAGAAGGGGCTGGGCAAGCCGGCCTACTGGATCCCGGACGTGCGTGACATGGTGTTGCAAGCCCTGCGCGCGCTGCTTTTCAATGCTGGCGGGAGCGGCGCGATCGGCATGCGCGTCGACGAACGCACGGCGCATAACCGCCTGGCGCTGCACGAAGCGTTTCCGGACGACATCGTCAAGGCGCAGGGCAATTTTATCGCCGTGATCGACATCGCGACGGGCGCGTTGATCAAGACGATCAAGATGAAGGCGCCGGGCCGTCTCGAGGTCGCGCGCGACGACCTGCTCTACGTGTTCACGCAGCGCGACCGATTGACGGCGCTCAATCCCCAGACCGAGGAAAGCCACGTGGTGCTGATCGACCAGCGCAACTACGGCGATATCGACATCGACGCCGAGGGCGAGATTTACATCAGCTACGGCGCGCCGCATTACCAGATCTTCGTCTACAGCCCGGAAGGCGAGGTGCTGCGCAAGCTGGGCCGACGTGGTGGACGCATTCGCTTCGGTCCCTGGAAGCCGGACGGCATGAGCGTCGTCTACGGCCTGGCCGTGGACTCCAAGGGGCGCGTCTGGGCGGCGGAGAACGACGCCACGCCGAAGCGCATGAGCGTCTGGGACGGCAAGACGGGCGCGTTCGTGAATGAGTTTCTTGGACCCACGCATTACGGCGCGAGCGGGGCCGCGATCAACCCGCTCGACCCCAACCTCATGATCGGCGAAGGCTGCGAGTTCCGGATCGACCCCGAGACCGGCCGCGCGACGTTCGTGGGCATTGCGGTGCACGAAATCCCGTTTGGAGCGGCGCGCTATTGTGTCGCGAACGATGGACGGCTCTACCTGGCCGGGACCTTCAAGCGTGGGCGCGCGCGACAGATCAGCATCTGGGAGCGGACCGGCGACGCGACGTACAAATATCGCGCCGTGATCCGGGGCGACCCGGGCCGCAAGCGTACCGTCTTCTGGTCGGACATCAATGGCGACCAGGCGGCGCAGCGTTCCGAGATTTATTCCTATCCGGCCGTGCTCGAGATCGGGGGCTATGAAAACTGGTCGTTGAACCTGAACACCGATCTGAGTTTCTACGGCGCCGACAGAGCGGCGGGTAAGAGCTATCGCATTCGCGTTTCCGGCTTCACTTCCTGTGGCGCGCCGCGCTACGAGGTTGACGACCCGCAGGTCCTGCCGAAGTTGACCGCGCCGCTGCCGTCTCCGGATAACAAGCTGGTTGCGTCCTGCGACTACGACAAGCGCTTCCGCTGTTACGACGTCGAATCGGGCAAGTTGCTCTGGACTTATCCGAACGCCTATCACGGTGTGCACGGCTCGCATTATGCGCCGGGTCCGGCGCCGGGCTTCATTCGCGGCGCCTTCGGGTTTATAGGCAATGCGACCCTGCCCGAACCGGTGGGTGCGATCTGGGCGATCAACTCCAATGTTGGCGAGTGGCATCTGTTGACGCGCGACGGATACTATCTCTCGCCGTTGTTCCAGACCGATGAGGACAAGCAGAAGTGGCCCGAGAAAGCCGAGCCGGGCGCCGTGATGGACAACGCGCCGGCCGGGCTTGGCGGTGAAGATTTTGGTGGATCGTTAATCCAGGGCGTGGACGGGAAGATCTATGCCCAGGCCGGCAAACTGGCGGTTTGGAATCTCGAAGTGGTGGGCCTCGACACCGTGAAGAAACTGGGTGAGGGAAGGCTCCGGTTGAAGGAGGTCGCGGCGGCTATCGTGAAATCGGTGGTGCCACCGGTTGAACTTCCGGGATTCGAGATCACGGCCAGGAAACTGACGGCGACGTTCGGCAAGAAGCTCAGTGACGACCTTCCCGGCGCGCAGCGCGTGCCGTACTCTCGCTCGGGCAGTGGCGGGATCGAGTCGACGATCGGGTGGGACAAGAAGAACCTGTACCTTGGCTGGCAGGTTGAGGATACGACGCCGTGGGTCAACGCGGCCGGCGATCCTTTCTATATGTATACGTCGGGCGATACGGTTGATTTCCAGATGATGACCGGCTGGAACGCTACCCGCATCTCGATCGGTAACTTCCGCGGCGAACCGATAGCGGTCCTGTACAGCGCGAAGGGAAATTCTCGAGTGCGCACGGTGGGTCATGCGTTTCGATCAGGCACGGTCGAGCGCTACTTCATGGCGCATGTGGCGCTGATCGAAGCCGCCAGGATCCATGTCGTGAAAACCGGGCAGGGCTACATCCTCGAGGCCGCGATTCCGTGGAAAGGGCTGATGATGTCGGCACCGGCGGGAAAGACCATCGCCGGCGACTTTGGTGTCACGTTCAGTGGACGGAACGGTCAGGATGCCGTGCGGCGCGTGTACTGGAGCAACAAGGGGACGGGGATTGTGAATGACGACGTGGCGGAGTTGCGGATGGATCCGGAGAAATGGGGACTGATCCGGTTTGTAAAGTAGCATGAGATGAACGGATCGTTAACCGGCGGAGAGTCGACGAACCTCGAGGTATGAATGGCGACGCGGGTCGTTGCCGCTAAGCACCGTCGCCGCATGAGCCTGTCCTGTGTTGCCCCGCTGTGCGAGAAATGCGGTACCTGTCTTTGTGTAGACTCAATAGAGATCCGCTGCGCGGGCCTGTTCGCCCAGCAGGGTACGCAGGGCGGGGGTGGCTCGATCCCAGACTTCCTGGCGGACGAGCTTGAGGTGGTCCTGTTGAGGCGGCATCCATCGCCGGCAGTAGAAGCAGAGCAACGCGACGCGTGCCTCGTCCGTCCTGTTCTCGCCGCTGCCGTGCCAAATGCGGCCGTTCACGATGATGACATCGCCCTTCTTCGCCTCGACCTGTTGTGTGTCGGAATAGCGTTCCTTGTGCTTGGGTCCGTGGTCCCGCCTGTGACTCCTGTCAATCACGACCGTTCCGCCATTCTCGATCGTGAAGTCCGTCAGCAGGTAGACACTGTTGGAACAGAACGTCCAATCGGGCAAGGGGACGGGCATATCACCCATGGGATAGTCAATATGCAGTGAGGACGGTGGTGATCCCGGCCCGATGATGTTCGCCGAGTAGCTGCTCAGTAGAAAGCCCCAGTCGAGCATGTGCCTGTGGAAGGCGAGGATGCGTTCAATCTGTACCGTCTCTTCGAAGATCTCACCCTTGTTAACCAGGTTCCAGACGCGCTGTGATTTGCCGTCGAGATAGATGCTCGCGTCATCCTTGAGTTTCTCCCGGTCTTCGGCGGCCAGCGCAAGTGCGCGCTCACGCATCTCATCCGCCTGCTCCGAGGAGAAGACCCCGGGTAGAACGACGTAACCATGCTCTTCAAGGTGCGCGTTTTCTTCTTCAGTCATTGTTGGTCTCCGCTTCTGTCCATCCGGACGAAGCACCCCTTGCTTTCAGGTCTTCAAGATAGAACATGGTTTAGGTCAGCGTTTAGCTCTGCCTTACGCTGTACAGGCCGGCACCGGGCGTCCTCGGAAAACCGCAGGATATTTCTGCGCGCATCCCGATGTCCATCAATTCTCGACCGTTCGCCTGCACGGGATCCGAATCGCCGTCGGGAGAGTGGCGCGTGACAGTATATTGCTGATCCGCATCGAGTTCTCGCAATCGAAAGAGTCGGGCTCCTCTCCCATCGTGCAGATGGTGCACCGCAATCAAGCTGTCGGTCGTGGCGGGGTCCTGTAGTTGTAGTGCCGTCCATCCGGTCCGTGTGCCGATCGGGCAGGGCGGCGTCAGTAGATGTGCGACTGAGCGGCGGATATGGGCGCGCCATGATTTGTGGAATGCAATGTACCAGCGCAGCCGGACCCGCAGCTCCTCGCCGAGACTTGCCGGGTCGCCCGTGAGACCCATGATGCCGGGCACGGCCGCGCAGGCCGCGTAGTCCAGCGGAAGCTTCTCGGATACCTCCCAGGTTGCGTTGCCCGGTACCACGATACTCTCGGCGCTGTCTTCCTCTGTCTTGTTCAATTCGGCGACAGTCGACCCGATCGATCGCACGCCGATCCATCGCGTCAGGCGGCCGGGCGGAATTCGAAGCAATGTGCCCTGTGCGATCTGGACGAGTTCTGTCGGATGAATCGAGTCGCTCGGAAAATGTCCATCGCAGAGCTTGAGCGACTCGAGATCGAGACGCATCGCCCCGCTGGCGCAGCCCTCGATGAACGTGTCCGGACAGCGTACGCGGATCTCATCCCAGGTGCGGCGCAGGACCTCGAAGTAGCCGGCGAGTTCCTTGCCACGTTCATCGCGACCGAGGTCAAAGTTTAAGTCGACCTTGAGCCAGGCCAGCTTATAGGTCTCGATCACGCGACACATCTCGTCGCGAAACCATGCCGCCGCATCCGGGTTCTCGAGATCGATCCGTTGGCGACCCGCCGCTTTGCCGCAGAACCACTCCGGATGTTCCTGTCTTATCGGTGCAGCAAGCACCGCGCCCTCCGGTTCGACCCATAACCCAAAGCCGAGTCCCGCCGCGCGCACCTCGTCGCCGAACGCCTTGAGTTGGCCATGAAACGCGCTGACATCCCGTTCGTGCCAGTCGCCAATGATTTGCGTGGTATCGGTGACGCCGCGTCCGTACCAGCCGTCGTCGATGACGAACACTTCGCAGCCGAGGTCTGCCGCCGCGGCGAGTTGCGCGCGCAGGCGTTCAGGATCGACGATCGCGAACAAGTCGAACCATGTGTTGTAGACCACGGGTGGCGCGGGGAACGTGGCGCCCAGAAACGCCTCGGCGTAGGCATGCAGGCTCGGGGCTCCCGCTTCCGGTCGTCCGCCGGGAAGATCCTGAACGAGGATTTCGGGTAGTTCCAGCGCGTCGCCGGGCGCGAGCTTGTGAAACAGTTCACGCGCGGAGAGTCCGAGCTCGAGCACGGTCGTGAACGGTACCGCATGAATTTGCGCCGTCCAGTTGGCGTTGGGCAGGATGTGGAACGCCAGGCCGGAAGATGCGCCCACTTCGCGCAGGCAGAAATACGGTGCGCTGCCATTGGTGAAACGCCCCGGCATGCTGCCGAGCGTTAGCGTGGCGGCGTGCTGCGGGAGCCAGCGCCCTTGCGACTCCATGCACCAGCGGCTGTCCTGAACATAGATCTCGTACTGAGCGGGCTGAAAAGTGAACCGACTCAGGCAGCGGCGGATAATCGTGTCGGCCCTGCCCTGGTTCACTAGGCGATCGCGTCGCGAAACGATGCCGGTTGCATGACAGATCTTCCAGTGGCTTTCGAGACGAAGCGCACCGTCGCGTGCGGACCACGCAAGGCGTGCTGCGTCGTCGTCGTACGCGGCTTCAAGCAGTGTAAAGGCGTCACCTTCGAAAATTGTATCATCGGCATGGATCGTGGCTGGTCCGCGCGCGCGGGGCTCGGACGATTCGTTGCCGTCGGCTCCGCAGAGATGCCGGAAAAGCCGTTGCGGCCAGGCGCGGCCGTCACGGGTCTCAAATGCAATCGTGGCGCCGTCGGTCCGGCCGAGTATGTGCGTTTCGTTTTGCATGAATCGATGCCCTCGAAAAAACGGCCTTGCCGTCCCGAAACATTCAGCTTTCCCCGACGTATGTGGTTGTGTCAAGCATACGCGTGGCAGATACTGCACACGATCGAACGAACCAGGAGGAGAGTGAGATGGAATCTGTCGCCCCGGCCATGAACGGAACCCTGATGCGGGCCTTGAATGGAATGCAAACCTGGTTGATGGCGGCGCGTGAGGGGTAATACGCGGATCTCTCCCATGCAGACGTACACGTTCAAGGAGGTAGACGGCCTCGAGTTGCAGGCGGATGTTCATCTGCCTGATCACGTGGACGGGCCATTGGCGACGGTTGTGTCGCTTCACGGTGGCGCGTTGATCATGGGGTCGCGGCGTGATTTCGATGGCGGGCTGGTCGACAAACTGGTGGAAGCCGGAATCGCGGTTGTTTCGCCCGACTACCGTCTCGCGCCGGAGACGAAACTTCCGGGAATATGGATGGATGTCGCGGCCTCGTTTCGCTGGGTCCGTGAGGAGGGGCCGGCCCTGTGGGGCGCCGATCCGGATCGAATCGGTGTGCATGGCGTTTCGGCGGGCGGTTACCTGGCGCTGCTGGCGGGATGCAGGATTGAACCGGCGCTTGGTGTGGTTGGTTCCTATGCGGGCTACGGTGACATCACGGCCGCCTGGTATGCGGAGCCCAGCGAATGGTATTGCAGCCGGGATCCCATTCCTGAAGCGACGGCGCGCGCCGCCGTGGGGCAGGGTGTGCCGGTCGATGGCCAGTGCGCGCGAGCTTCGTATTACTGCTATCTCAGGCAGAACGGTCTTTGGCCGGAGCAGGTCGGCGGAAGCGCGGATCTGGAAGGCTACTGTCCGCTACGTATTGCTACATCGAGTTTTCCGCCGGCGGTCCTGTTTCACGGTGCGGTGGACCACGATGTGCCTTACGAGCAGTCGGCAGCGTTCGTGACCCGGTTGGAGGAACGTGGGGTTGAACACAGGTTTTTACCGCTGGAGGGTGTCGACCATGTGTTCTCGGGCGCGAGCGATGTGGACGCCGAACGCGTACGTGAGGAGACGGCGGCGTTTATGATTGAGCGCCTGGGCTCGACGTCCGCCGCTTAGTATCCGCCTTCGCCCCATTCGCTTGAGCGCGGATCGTGGCTGCGGCGGACAGGGCGGCAGTTACGTCCCCGGGTAAGGCCGGCTCCCGCAGCTTTCGGGCTCAAATATCATCCAGGGCACCGTCCAGAATATCTTCGAGATCTTTCTTCTTGAGATCCTCGCTGTCTTCGCCATCCATGAGTTTCTCGACCTGGCTTTTGTAGGCGCCGACGAACTTGACGTAGCCCCATCGATCGGGATGCAGGCGCGCCTCGGACGGTTCGTCCATGGTGCCCACGGACATCTTGTCGACCCAGTAGTCGCGGGCGACTGTGCGGCGTCCCTTGTCGGTCGAGAGGACGCCCCAGTCCATTTTCAGGATGGTGTCCTCTTTGATTTTCAGGCCAATGTCCTTAAGCGGAATCGTGGCATACACGTTGAACTGATTGTCCGATGAAGTCCAATGGATCTTCACGTTAGGAAGCTCGATCACCTGATCGAACCGGGCCGTGCCGCCGGCCTTTGTGGTGGTGTCCCATGCATTGCCGGCGGATGCGTTCGGGGCAACCGGTCGGTAAAGCACGGCTTTCGGTTTTCCGTCCGGAGCGGCCAGCACGAGGCGAATATCGCCGGCAGCCGGGCGCCTCCGTTTCGGATCGGCCTTGGGATCGGTGCCGAGCATCAGGTCAACCGCGGCACCGGTCTTGAAGATGCGTTGGAAATCGTCAGGCGTATTGCGGAAGGAACCCGCACCAACGGTCTTCCATTCTGCGATGAGAGAATCTTTGGAGTACGACATCCGGAACGATGCACGCATTCCGTAGCGATCGATATGATCCACATCGTCGCCAAAGCGCGCGGAAGGCGAACGGCGGTTGCAGGTTACGGTTGGCGTGCGGGTATAGATGCTGCGTTCGAGACGTTTCGCTTCCCAGGCTCGCGTCGATTTCATCATCTCGCGTGTGACCGTGAATTCCTTTTCGAAGCGTTTGAATTTATCGAATCCTCTAACGTCAACAATTGTTGCATGGTTCCCACCGATGACGATCTTGTAGGTGTTGTCCGCGTGTATCTTGGTGAAGAATCCGTGAAAATGTTCCTGGCCGGCGGTGATGCCGTCCAGCCGCGCGCCGCGATGGTATTCGGCGCCCAGGTATCGCCGACGCGGATCCCCTGCGTGGAGCGTCACGTGACTCGCCAGGAGACCATCCGCGGTCCAGACGTTCCACTGTCCGTTATTGGCGTGGAATACCATGAATTCGCCCAGGTCGCCTCGCTGCTCGGTCTCATGTCCGATCAAGGCGAACTGGTTATCGACGCGGCCCGGGCTCCACGGTGCGATATAGAGACCGGATACGTCAAAGGTGGACCAATACGTCCACAACCGGCGGCCTTCCGGCGTATGGACTTGGTTAACCATGTTGTACCCGACGCCCGGACCACGGCCGCCCGGCGACCAGTAGTTGCCGTTATCAAGGCGATACATGCCGCCCGGTGCTTTCACCGGCACCTCGTGATAGATGGGTGTACCGTCGGGCAGGTACTTCTTAACTTCGTAGCGCAGCGTGCCGCCCATGATGCCGAGGTCCGAATCAAAGTCACCGAACGATAAGGTCGGGTTGGTGCGTGCCGAGACCTGCACCTCGTCTGGATCCATCTCACCATTGCCGTTGAGGTCGCCCCACATGAACTTGAGATTCGCAGGGTTGCGACCGTTCAGCACGTCCAGCATCTTGCCGCTCGAGAAATGGCCTCCGGCATTGGCACCACCGACGCCCGCGCAGAATCGCATGGTCTGGGTCTTCTCGTCGTAGATATAGACAAACCCGGCGCCGCCATATTGGGCGAATTGGTGACTGAGGGGCGTGCTGACAAAGTACTTACGGCCATCGACCCTCTTGACGGTCATCATCGGGCGCCACCCGCCCCAGGGGCTGGCCTCCCAGAATTTCTCAGAGCGCAGACTGTGAACACGCGATGAAGCCTTGTTCGTGGGGCCCTCCCCCCAGTCGATCTCGAAGACCACGTCCTTGAAATACGCGCGTGTCTTGTCATAGGGGTCCAGAACGCCGCCGCCGCCATACTGGGTATTGCCGAGCATCTCTTTGACGAAGGTGCCATCCGTCTTAAAGTGAATCGTGCGCCGCGGGTTCTCGTGCGGATAGATCAACCAGAGGCCGCCTTCTTTGTCCGCCGACATCGATACGATCTCGCCGAAGCGTCCGGGGTTCCATGGACCCGCGGTCTTGGGGCCCGGATCACCGATCAGGTTCAGGAACCTGCCGTCCGGTGAATATCTGCGTACCACGCGTACTCCGCGTCCGTCGTCATACACATAGAAGTTCCCCTGGTGGTCGATCGTGAGCAGGCGGGGTGCCTTCACGTTCTTCGCTGGAACAATGACGCGACCCGGTTTCGCCGTTCCGCTCTCCATGTCCACCTGTACGACGGCCCGGGCATGGATGGCATGCAGGCGGCCGTCCGGCGCGAAAGCGATGGGTCCCGTGATTTCAGACGGCATCTCGCGGACGGTCTTGCCCGTCATGCCGTCGTAGATCGAAAGGCGTTTCATGGTCAGGGCATCATCTCCGCTCGGGGGCTCGCCGCCGATGTACTGCAGGGGTGCCACGCCGTAGATGTTGCAGCGGCGGGCATCGATCGCACCGCCGCCCTGGTCCCTGCGCCGCAAGGCGCGCTTGGGCCACTGCTCCGACACACGAATGCGGATCGCGCGTGTTTCGTACTCACGTCCAAAGTTCAGAAACCCGTCCAGGTAGCGTGCGAGAATGTTG
The DNA here is from genome assembly GCA_913047795.1 of uncultured Verrucomicrobiota bacterium. Classification (GTDB taxonomy): domain Bacteria; phylum Verrucomicrobiota; class Kiritimatiellia; order CAJWTS01; family CAJWTS01; genus CAJWTS01. Next base: position 29,955 of record CAJWTS010000026.1, read on the forward strand.
CGATTGGCACTGGGCATGGATCCGCTACGGACCTTCTGGCGGTAGAGACCTACGCACTTCCAATCTTTGCTGGTGTGATAGTCATAAATATCGTCGGCCACCGAGGTGTCAATCGACTTGTTGTCGGAACCGACATAGACGTCCACGAACGTTTTCATGCCGTCGATTTCCTTGATGCCGATGCCGCAGACTTTTTGCGGCTTGTCCCACTCGAGAATGTAGACACCGGGATTGTCGGGCCAGATGTACTTCTCGCGCTGTGCGTGCCACTCGCCCGTGGTTTCGTCGACTTCGCCGGAGCTGACCTTGATCTTTGCGGTTGTGAAGAGGTTTTTGAATCGGCGGCGCATGATCTGCAGCCCTTCGAGTTGTGCCTTCCACGTCTCATTGCCGAGCAGGCTGTCCAGCGCGGCATCGGCATCACCGAGGCCGTCCATTCCGGTCAGTTCTCCGCCTGTCTCCATGGAATCATCCGAATCGAAATCTGCCAGTGCGTCGACATCGGACCTGGTAAAGGTGAGTCGCAGCGCACGCGTGACCGTATTCGGTGGCGCCGCAAGGACCTCCCAGGCGGTCTCGTGGTGGACGGCGAAGGGGGTCCAATCCGCGTCACGCTTGGGGTTCGGCGGATAGTCGGCATTCGGCTTCAAGACGCTGAGGTGCAATTCGTAGTCATTATGCGTCAGCGCGGGGAACATGACGCCGCCGATCGGCATCGGCTTCTTGAAGGCCACGACGATATAATTCCGTGGCGAGGAAAAATCGGTGGACGGGATGTACGTCAGGCTGCCCGCGGCATCGAGGCCGGCGGGTGTGCCGGTCAGGCGGAGGAGACGGAGAAAGTCGCCTTGTGGATAGGCGGGGATGTTGTAGTAGGTCCGGGTCTTGGGGCTGCTCTTCTCCGGAAGCTTCGGCAGGCAAGCGTCGAGGTCCACGTGGCCCGCGTTCAAGACACGATCGAAATAGGGGAAGGGACCATGGAAAGCGAGATGGACGCGGTTGTCATGCGCCGCCATACCGACCATGATCCCGCGGCGACTCTCGTTCTTCGGCGTGATAATGTGCTCGGCGCGTCGCGCTTCCGCATCGAAGCGCAAGATGCGGCCGCCTGCCACGATGTACAGCGTCTTGCCGTCCGTGAAGAGTTTATTGGCGCCCCAGCGCCCGCCCCATTTTTTCTGACCACTGAAGTCGGTTTCGATAATGGCGTGTCCACCCTCCGTGCCGCCTGCCGAGATGTATAGCCGGTCACCTACCGCTGCCACGGCGGTGTGGTTCGCATGATTGGCCAGCCACCCGTCCTGGACGCGTCCCGGCCACGGGCGGCTGTCGGGCGAGTGCATTTCGACGCTGGGGTAAAAGGTGTGCTCATAGCGCAACTCCAATGGGGGCGCGTAGATACCCTTCATCCGATAGGTGCCGACGGAGATATACTGTCCTTCTTCGTCCTTAAGATTCCAGGCGATTCTATTGGGTCCGGCCTTGCGGCTGACCTGCGCGATCAGGTTGCGCATGCGGATGCCCTGCATGTCGTCGACGACCACCGCGACTTCGGCGTCTTCACCGATCTCGTAATCAAGCAGCACCGGCGGCGGTGCGGCGCTCTTGGGCAGGGTCGGGACCGCTTTGTCGCCAAGGTCTTCCCAGATGGTCCACTCGTTGATCGCAGCCACCTTGCTGCCCCTGGGGTTCACTTCGCGCAGCGCTAACTTGAAGGCGCGGCTTCGAATGCCGCTCATTGTCAGGATGCGGACGTTGCTGCCGCCATTCGGCTTGAACGCGGTTTGGCTAAGCACCTTGTGCGGGACGCGCCGCCACGCTTCGCCCGCCACGAGTGCAGGGCTGCCCTCCGCCGAATCGCTCAAGGCGTAAAGCTTGTAGTCCGTGACGTTGGACCGCAGGCGCATTGCGAGGGGTGCGATTCCATCGGCGCGCGTCATGATGAACCAGGAGGGTTCAATGCTCGTTACCGGTCGGCGCAAGATGTCTTTGCTTTCGCCGATCGTGCCCGCGTTGTGCCAGGTGTCGTCGCGCGGAACGTTCATGGGGTCCCAGGCGCCGGAGGCCATCTCGCCCTGGCCGAGGCAGTGCGGCGTAATGCTGTGCAGTCGCATCTTAAGCAAGACGAGCTTCGAGAGTCGCGACGGCCCGAGCCAGCGATTCTCCGTGCAGAGAATGGCACGGGTCTTGAAGCCTGGCGGAAAGATGACGGTGTAGTCACCATCTTCGCGGTCGGCGTCGAGCGTGAGCCAATCGGCTTCGCGTGTGGGATCGCCGGGAAATGTCGCCGTGGGCTTGAGTGCGCGGAAGGTGGTGCCCTTGGTGTATTGATTGCCGGTCTTGGCCAACAGGGTGCCCAGGCCGATCGGCTTCGTGAAGGCGATCAGGTAATCGAATCGTTTTGTCTTCCAGTTGGGCGGGCCGCCGGCCGTGAATCCGCTCGGTTTCGCTGCGGGGTCGAGTGCCGCCTTGAGCGCCTTCTGGTTGACGGGCGCTGGGTTGCCGTCGTTGACGACGCGGCTCGCCTCGAGATCGACATCTATGATTGTGGCTGCCGGCGAAAATGCATCGAGCGCAGGGGCGGACATCGCACAGAGCAGGATGCCGCCGATGAGGAAGAAGCAGGCTGGCGCGCGCAGCGGGTAGAGAGGTTTTGAAATCACTGTGCTATATAGTCTGGTATAACTCCGATACCGTCAACCGAGAGTATATTCGCCGTTACCGCTTGCGGCCCACAGGGTGGCCGCGTTGACTGTTGGGGTATGAGGTCAAGAGGGCTCCCATGTCGATAAACGCCTCAAACAGAAAGACAGCAGTGAGTAGCCTTCATTGTTTCTTTGCCGTGGTGCTGATGCCGGTGGTCCTTGCCGCGGTCGCGTTTTTCCAGATGCACCGTACGCGGACCTATGCCACCACTCCCTGGAAGGGCGGTGGATTCGGCATGTTCTCCACGATCGATTTTCCGCCCGCACGTGTGCACCGCGTCTACCTTGTTCGGAACGGAGCGATCCTCCCGGTAGCGCTCGATGCTCGCTTTGACGAGGCGATGCGTTTAATGCGGAACATTCCGCAGTCGGAGGTTTTGCAGAACGTGGGCCGCGAGTTGGGAGCCTTTCGATGGGTCTTCGCCCACGCGCGCTATACGGATTCGGATGCCGTGTTCAGGGATAGTGGTGGGCGCGGGATCGAGGTGTTGGGTCACGGGGAGCGGATTCCGGACGGAACGCGCGAGCTTGCCTACGACGCGGTAAGGGTTGAGGTGTGGCGCTACACCTTCGATGTCGCGCAGGGCCAGGCCGGAATCCAATTGATCAGCGACGCAAACGTTACGAGGTCGGAACCGTGACCCTGGATGCCGTGCGAGAACCCGGTTGGAAGCGACTCGTGGCGTTTCTGCGTCCTGCGGATGCGGTTGAACTCGTCGCGCGCCTGACGGCCCTGCATTTGCTGATGCATATCGTGAGCTACGGTGGCGAGTTGCTCGGCCCCGCCGGCGTCGCATGGTCCGTCGCCGGCATTGTTTTCGGGCGCTTCTGCCGCAGGGCCGGCTACTGGAGCGCGATGACGTTGATTCTTTTTGCGCGCGTGATTCTCGACACGGACCAGTTGGATAATCATTTCTACCTGTCGATGTACTGGAGCGGCGCGCTAGGTCTGTGCCTGAGCCTGCCACGCGAGAAACAGGCGGCGGCACTGGGTGAGAACGCGCGCTGGCTGCTGGGACTGTGCATGCTCTTTGCCGTCATCTGGAAGATCCTTTCGCCGGACTACTTGAGCGGCGCGTTCTTTCATTTTTTCCTCGTTGCCGACAATCGATTTCACGATTTGGCCAAGCTGGTCGCCGGAGTGACGCAGGCGGATCTTGATCACAATTTGCGAGTCTTCACCGAAGTCCAACAGCCTTTGATCGGGTTACATGGGTACGCAGTCGACCTGCGGTTGCCGCCCGGTCTGCGACCGCTGGCCGTTCTGCTGACCTGGTGGACGATCGTGATCGAGGCCGTTATCGCACTCGTCTTCCTGCTGCCCTCGACGCGCGAGGTGATGAAGGCGCGACACCTCCTTTTGCTCGTGTTTGCGTTCTCGACCTACCTGGTCGCACCCGTCAAGGGCTTTGGCGTAACGCTGATGCTAATGGGCTTCGCGAATTGCCCCGCGGAATGGAAGTGCTGGCGCTGGGCGTACGTGATGGCGATGGTCTATATCGAAATCAGCGCAATCGGGCTATTGTCGTATTTTACGTGATGGGAGATGTATGCGGCAGCTTGCCTGTCCGCCGGAACAAGCGAAGTGGGAACGTTGGGTCGATAGGGGAAAAGCGCCGGCCGCCGCGGATCGAATTCGTCGGCTTCTTTCACGTTGTTGCAATGGAACGAATGGGTCGTATTGATCTGTGCCGGTGTTGCCGTGCGATCGAACCATCCGGCGGAGCACCAGGGGTGCTGGTTGGCGACCGGAACGAGGCCGTGCCGGACTGCATTCTGGTGAACGTAGGTGAGCCGTGCCAGGTACGAGCGTTCGCAGGTTAATTTCGTATCCCAGAAGTTGTGCCAGGTCTTACGGCCTGAAGTGCCAACGAGTTTATTGACTCTTCGAGACGTATTCCCGTGAAGATGACGATCTGCAGGTTCAAGGATCACCCAACCGGGAATGTGTGCCAACCGATCAAAACTGCTCATCGTCGGGGATAATCTCTTCTTCGACCGGTTCGTCGTCACCGGCGCCCTGCTTGTCCTCACGGAGTGGGGCGACCTTCGGTGTCGATGTGTTCATCTTGGCGCGATCCGGCATTTGGCCGGAAGCGAGCAGGCGGGTCATCGCTTCGATGCGGGCGACAAACGGGTCGTCGCCGATGTAGAGCGACGGATACTGCGGATCAAAATACTGGGGTCCGATACGGTTCCTGGCGAGCAGGTACGCCACTTGCGCGTATTGCGCGGCGCGACCCGGGTTGCCGGTACCCGGTTCGGCGAGGAAGAGGCCGGCGAGCTTTCCGTCCGAATGGTAGAGTGCCTTCAGGGAAGGACGCGATCCACGATAGTCCTTCAAGAATTCGGCCTGTGCGGAAAGTGGTTTGATCGTCGAGCCCGGCAGCAACGAACGAAGTTTCAGTTCGGCCGTCGTGCGCTCGGCCAGGGTGCGCACCTCGACGACGACCACGCCGTCTTTCTGGAGGTACTGCTTCAGGGCTGACGCCACGAGTGCGTTGGTCGTCGCGCTGCTGCCGGACATGAAGATCATCGGCAGTGATTTTACTGTGGAACTGATGTTGTCGGGTGTGAGCTGCAGGCAGGTCGCCGAGATGTTCTGTTTGCCGCGCAGGTAGCCGCAGACCATGTCCAGCACGCGCGGGGGCGGCGTGCGACCGGTCAGATCGATATAACCGCCGATGGGAGGATAGACGCCATCCGCCAGGAACAGCATGGCCAGCGATGTGGAAACCACCTCGCGATTAAAACGCTCGAGATACTGGTTCTGTCGGTTGGACATGTAGCCGTACCAGGCGCCATTCCAGTGTGATTTGATGTTGAACGGTTTGCGCTTGTCTGCATCCACCCGTTCCTGCTGGATTTCATGTTTCGCGTTCAAGCTGAAGGGTTTCCAGGCCCAGAGGCTGGAAGCATGCAGCCGGCGCTCTTTCGGGGGCCAACTCTCGGTGGGCATCTCGGGCCATTTGCCGGAGTCGTGTTGAAACACGAGGATCTCGTACGCGAAGCGCATCCAGAGATCGCGCCGGTCTTCGACGATGGCGTACGCCGAGCGATGCACCCCGCACATGGCGAAGTATAGATCGAAGGGCGCCAGGACGCGTCCCTCCGGCAGCACGGGCTCCTCGCGGCGGTCAAGATAGGATTCCGCGTCTTTCGTCATCACGCCACGTGCGCCGCGAATGGTTCGTCCGTACTTACGGAATAGCTTGCGCATGCCGACCGCCTGTCCCGCGCTCGATAATGCGCTGTAACCAAGCGCGGTCGTGGCAGCCGTGCGCACGGACGGGAGGGACTTGGGGTGTTCCTTCTTGGGCAATGGTTCTAAGCCGAAAGACTGAAAGGCGGTTAACGGCTGGGGAATGTTGCATTGGTCGAACGAGCCATCTCTTTGCTGGAGGGCGGCAAGTGCGGCGGCTGCGCGCGCCAGCATGCGACTCGATTTCTGCGGTTGCAGGGGTGATCGCCGCACGTTCATCTGCCTGCCGCCGCTGAGATCGGGCACCTGGGTAACGCTTGGCAGGCAGTCATTTGCCGCCGCTTCGCGAATGGCATACATCGCCAATGCCGTGCTTTCGAGGTCGGCGAGTTGCTGGTTATAGATGTAGTAGGGCAGGCCTGCGGTATGACGGACATCTTCCTCCCAGTGGTTCTGCCTGAGCCTGAAAGTGTTCATCAGCGATTCAAATCGCAGCCCCTGTTGTGTGACCGGCTTGTAGAGCTTGGCGATTGCCTGCACGCCGGATTCTGCTTGTTCGACCTCCTGCCGCAGCCGGTCCTGCTTCGAGGCGCTCTTGGTCTGGGCGAGTTTCCGCGGCAGCGTTTTCTTCATCTCCGCCAGGGATTCGCCCATGCGGCGTTCATGCTCGAGCAACACGGGCAGGATTTCCATGTTGATGCAGATGGGGCCCCACATGCCGCGCGCCGGTCCCGTAGCGATCTGGCCGTCGAGAATGCGACTGATCAACAGGTCCCTGGATTCGACGTACCGTTTCTCGTGCAGATTGGCGAAAGCGGCGGCCATCCAGCCAATGTTCCAGGTCAGGTCGGAGACGCCGTAGTAGGAGACGTAGTCGTTGAGCGCGTCGGCGAGTTTGACAAGTCGTTCGTCCGACTGCGGTACGCCACTCTTCAGCAGCGCGAGCAAGGCCAGGCTGTTATCCCCGGGCAGGTGGTCCGGCCACCACTCCGCCCCCGGTCCATAGATGGGTCCGCTGTGCCTTGTGTGCTGTTGTACAATGGGTCCGTTGGGGTCGTGTACCAGGCGCTTGGCCTTCCGGGTTCCGACCTGTTTTGTGCCGACCACGCGTTGCCGTCGGCGTTTGACCTTCTGCACCTGGCGGGCGGTTGTTGATCCGGCCGCGCCCACGACGAATACTTCGTACTCTTCGTATTCGTATTTGTGTTCGTATATGGGTTGATCGTACTCCACGTACTTGTAGTGGACAGGAACCTGCCAGGTCTTTTCCCATCCGGTCTGCACGCGGGTGCTGCGTGGCGGCGCCACATAATGCAGGTAGTTGGTGTCTGCGTTGCGGAGCAGGTATTCAGCTCCTGATGCAAGGGCCGTACGAACGGCGACGTTGAGAACGCCGGGATGAATTGTTTCTGCCGCCGGTGGTTGCGGGGGCTGCTTGCGACCAACGGCCTGGGCGGTGGCTCCCGCCGGATCAAGGACAGAAGCCGCGATCATAAGGACGCATAAGGTGGGGAACTTCATCGTGTCTTAAGGTTAATTGCGCGGACCGCCGCTGTCACGCGCATTGTCGGGATGCGGCTGAATCGAGTGCAGGAATCGCTCGCCGCTGATACGGGGTGGAGGTCCATGTCTGCGTTCATGCGCGCGGAGCCCATGCGGACACTCAGCAATTGGCTGCATCGAGCAGATAACGTATCGATTCTATCGCCTTGGTCGACGGCGGATCGGTGCGGATTGCTCTGCGGCGATCATGGTCGCGAGACGGTCAGGCGGTAGAAGCGGGCGGGATCTGTGGACGGAATATTGGTGATGCCTTTGTCGAACCATGTCGAACTCGATCCGCCGCCGATGAGATTAGTTGCGGTCTGGTAAATCCCGCTGATGAGATCCGCGGTCCACTCGATGCAGAATACGAGACCCTCCCCGGACGGCCACGTCAGCTCGGGGTTGCCGGTAACGTTCAGGACGATATTGGTGATTTGTGGATCCACCTTCATGAATACAGCGTCGCCGCCGAGCACCACATTGCCGGACCAACCGGATGCGTCCATATAGTAAAGTCGGTCGCCGCCAGCGAGAGATACTGTGCCTGTCCCGCTCAACGACCAGATATACGCTGGGCCGACAACATTCACCGTTCCTTCTGTATGGAGTTCGCCCAGGGCGGCGTTGTTGCCGAATCCGGACAGCGACCGACCGCGGTCTTCGGCGCCGGTTTCCAATACGTGCGATCCAGTTGAGAAGCGTAGAGAGGTATCCAGCATTTCATTGCCCGCATTCGTTGCGGAGGCCCGGAAGTCGCCGGTCAACTGAATTGTCCCTTCACCGGCGAGTCGTCCGTCAACTCCCATCTCCACGGAACCAACGACGGATGTTCCATGGTCAAGGACGACCGTTCCGTGTGCGACGTGCAGTCGGTTGCTGATGTAGAGATCGCCCCCTGAGACGGTCAGTACGCTGTCGCAGGCATTGCTGGTCAGGCCTACCGTAACATTGCAAGCATGGAGAGATCCTCCGTCGGTGAGCAGCAATGTACTTGCCTTCCCATCAACTCCCACAGTCAGGTCCGCTTCTACCCGCCATTGACTCGCCGTGCCGTCAATCACGACCGCGTTTGACGACCCGGAGTTGATCAACCCGATGTACCCATACCTTGAGTCGACGTGCCCCGCATTCTCAATGATCAGCCGATTGTTACCGGCCCTCTCTCCGACGATGAGATACGTGGCGTTGGACCAGGTGGAGCCGCCTCCATTGACTGTGGCTGTATTGCCGGCTGCACCGGCGTTGCGTCCCAGGGAGCCGAACATCGAGCAGACGGATCCGCCGTTTTCGACCAGAAGATGATTGAAGGTGCCACTATCGCCCACGGCGAGTCCGAAGTGGTTGGACCACAATGAGCCCAACCCGGAAACCACTGCCATATTGCCTCTGGCGGAAGCCGATTTCCCGATCACACCCCTCTCGCACACCAGCGAAGAGCCGCTGGTCAGGGACAGATTGTTGCCGTCTCCATTCCGTCCTACAACAACCGGTCCTTCGCATTGCCAGAGGGTCGATGTTCCTGAAAGAGCGGTGGAATTTAATCCTGACGATGCCTTACGGCCGGTGTAGAAGGCCCGATTGGCGATTCTGCTACCGGAGGAGATAATGAGATGGTTGCCCTGGCCGCTTTCGCCCACGACCACATCAACCGCTCGGTTACTGGTGATGCCAACCCATGACCGCCCGATGCCGCTGTCCAGCGACCCGGTTACCGGCATGACCGGAACGGGTTCCTCCTCATAGAGCTCCCTCGGGGTTACGAACGTATAACCCAGCGCCATCAGTTGAACGGCGATATTGGTAGCCGGGTCAGTGCCCTTGCTGGGATGATAGTAGGCGCAGGCCACCGCATCGCGCACGACGCGTTGCTTACTGGCGTAGACGGCCTTGTTCGAGACGGTCCGTTCGAGACCGTTCCCATCGATGCTGCCGAGGGAATAGCGGCCAAGGTTTTCCGGCAGAAGAGATGCCCCGTACGAGCTGTTGTGTGAGACATATGGCAATTCCTGGCCACTCTTGGAAGGATCCGACGCAGACAGTGTCTCCAGTTCAGTCCGGGACAGCCCGTCGGTGAGATGGCTTGAAACCGAGATATCCTCGAAGATCATGTCGTAGCGATCCGCAAAAACGTGGTAATCGACAATCGAGGCGGAGTAATGGGGGGTCTCCCATATCTCAACCGGGAACCCGCTCCTCATCAGTTCGTTTGCGCCGGATTCCACCCGCGCGGAGGCCCAGTCCCAGTCATCCTCTGCGAGCGGTTGTCCTAGATCATCATCCCAGAACTCGTACCCGGCAATGGACTTCTGTGTGCCGCGCTGGTGAGTATAACCGTGTGAGAGCAGTGTGCCGTTGAGTCGCGTCACCTGACGCAGTGCATCAAGAAACGCCGGGTCGGTCGATATCGGGACATCTTTGCTTGCCGCGTCGTCGATGTACCGGGGGACCACACCCAGCGTGACCGGAACACCAAGTGCGGCCAATTCTGTGGCAATCGCAAGGGTGCCTTCCCTCCAGGTCGTGTAGCCCGGGGCTACATCTTCGATCCGAATCAGGGCGCGATGATTGGTCGCCTGTATTCCAGTGCCGAGGATGTCATGCAGCAGGTCGGCAACGACGACTTGAGCGCCTGCCTGCACCTGCCACGAGAATGGATTTCCGGCGATGTACCAGAAGTAGTCTGCTGAATGGACCACGTAGGGTATCTCCGGGAGGGAGGGGGTTGCGCGGGATGACATGTGTGAGAGCACCTCGGCATTGCCTCCATTCGTGCTCACAAAGGTCGCGCTGGATTGCTCGCTCTTGAAGAGCCATTCCCCCTTGTAGCTGACCGTGTCATAACCGTTGGTCGAATCATGATACGTCAGGTCCAGTCGGCTGGTATCGTTAGTGCTGTTCAGCAGTTTCCAGATATTCCGGCGGAACCAGACAACCGGGGTAGTCGCGTTCGCTACATCCGTCAGGAACGCATCCGGCAGCGCCTGATCAAAATGGGTTCCCATGTAGAACGCAGCACGGTAAGAATCAAGATCGCCGCTCGTGTAGCTGGTGACATCCCTTATATCGATATCAACTCGGAAATGACCGAGTAGATTGTACAACTTGTTGACGTAGATAAGCGCCATGGATGACTCGTTTGTGGGATCGTGGTAGACAACCACCGGCGCGTACGAAATATCCCAGTTCTCTCCCTTGGCGGATAAGGACGGCAGCAGCATGCAGACTGTCACTGCCGCAAAAAGGAGCCTGCACGATGAGGTACAGGACCTGCACAGTTCGATAGTGTGATTAGACATTCTCGTCCCCGTCGACGAGCATGAGCGAGTACTCGTTTGCGTCGCTATTGTCCCAGAGCGCACCCACCTCATGCTGGAGTATGAGCAGGATTCATACGTGGAGCACAGGAGATTGGCTGGAAGATTATGGAATTTACTCTCAGGCACTGAATAATCGATCAAATGGCGATGAATCACGCCAGACAAAATGCGGTGCGTGTTTGCCCTTATGAGCTGGTCTACGCGTTTCCTCTCAATAATGACTTGCAGGAACGAAATTGGTGGTATGGGGGTTCAGCGTTCTATCTTGTTAACTAGAGTGCAGATCCTGTCGGGTTCTGCCTGACGCAGGTGCTGAACGGTCTTGTCGTGGATGAGACATGCTATCTCATTCGTTACACAAAAGGAACGCGCCAGGATCGGCCACCAGACTTGCGCGCGGCGGAAACGACTAAGATGGTCATTCCACGTCGCGCATCACGGCGCGTTCAGAATGGAGATCGTTGTAAGGCTATCTACGGGACAGCACACTACGGAGCCTGGGTCGCGCGCCAGGTGAATGACGTGCCGCGCGTGAAGTAGAAATAGCAGCGCCCATGCTCCAGTGCGACCGTCGGGGTAACCGCCGTACCCTTGACTTGCCAGCGTCCGTTCGTTCCGAGATACATGTCGTACGGAACGCCCTTGTAGACCGCGAACAGTCGATCGGCCACGTTAAAGCTATTGCCACCGGTTCCACCTCGTGCGTCGAAACCCCAGCCCTGTTGGGCCCCGCTTCCGTCACTCTCGAGCTCAGCATCGATAAACGGCCATGAAAACAGCACCCACTTGTTGGATGCCAGGACGATACCCGGCGCATTTGTCGTGGCCACGCCGGCGAAGACGCTGTTCGTCGATTCGGGCCGCAGCAGCCCGGCGCGCGTTTTGACGAAGAAACCGGCGCTCGGCGGAATATTGTTGGAGGCGGCGTATCCGCCCTGCGTCGTCCACTCGCCGGATCCGTTCAGATGCGCGTTGGACCAGTCGTTCTTGGCGTAGTCCCAGAACCAGAGCTGATCGCTGGCGACAAAGCTTGCCGTGCCGGTAAGCGCGGTCGCAAGTTGGGCGCCGAGCGTGGTGTGCAGCGCGTTCTCATTGGTGCCGGCGTCATACGAGGACGCCGCGGCAACCGCGTGCCACTGGTTCGAGTACCGGGCCTGCTTCTGCATGACCCACGTCGTGGCATTGGTCGTCGTCTCGTCCGCCACCTGCACCACCTGATAGTAGCGCGACGTGACGGCCCCATTGTTCAATACGCCGACATCGGTGTAGGTGAACGATCCGCCGGGCGGATTGACCGTCGTGCTCACGATCGACTTTGCCAGGCTCGCATTGTTGTCCACGGAAATAATCTGGTACGTTGCATCCGATGCCGCGTCGCCGACGATGACCAGCACGTCGCCGCCGGCCGTGGTCTCATTCGTAATCCTGTAGCTGCCGCCCAGCAGCGATGCGATCGAGAGATTGACGTTGTCCCAGTAGGCGATCGTGTCGCTGTTGTTCGAATCGTGAAAACCGAAGGTGGAAAATCCACCGGCCACCGAGTTCGAATAGAAGCCGAAGTTCGTCACGATCTGTTGCCCGTCGAGGTAGAGATCGTAGGTATTTCCGGTGTACTTCAGGTTTACGGTCATGCGTGCATATCCGTTCGAACCAACCGTGTGTCCCAGGGTGTGTGCTGTCTTGCCGTTGTAAGCCACGACCGATCCGCCGGGACCAAAGTAGAAGACGGCAGTCGCGGTGGCCGGAAACGCCGGTGTCTCACCCAGTTGCGGACGGACATAGAGTTCGGCCCAGACGTTCGTTTGCAGATCGGTGAACGAGACCGTGGCCTCGCCGCTATTGGTGGTGTACCCGGCCTGGCTGCCGGCAAAGACCGTGTTGCTGCCGTTGACGACCGAATTGGCCGCGACCACTGTGCCGGCAGCCGTCCAGCCCGCCTGGCCGTTCAAATTGCCCAGTGTGCGCGCTTCGAACGGCTCGCTGAAGGGCAGGCTGAACAAGTCGTTCGTATCATCAATCGTGATGGTCAGCACCGTGTTGAAATTCGCCAGGAGGCAGTTCGTCGGATTCTCCAGGCCGATCACAATTGTCTCAGATCCAAATTCATCGATCGCATCCTCAATCGTCGCGAAGATGAACTCGCCGGTCACAACCGAACCAGCGCCCGCGATAATGACCGGTGTTTCGCTCAGGGTGTAGTCCAGTCCGGCGATTGCCGTGCCACCGGTCGGGTTGATGTTGACCGAAATGTCGTTCGGCGAATCGAACGTTATCACGACGTGTCCCGTGACCGATCCACCTTCAAGAACCGTTATCGATGTTTCGACGAAACGGTTCGAGGGCGGCGCGTCCGATCCGTCGTCAATTGAGTAGGTCAGGTTGCTGTTGGCTGTCAGCGTGGCGTTCACGACGTTCGTCAGCGACCAGATGATCGTTTCGTTGCTCTCGAATTCGCTGTCGTTGTTGATCGCAAACGTAAATGTTTGCGTCTCGATACCGGGACTGAACGAGAGGCTGAACGATGCCGGGTTCTCGAAGTCGCCCCCCGAGGGCGGCGATGCGGTGCCGCCAATGCGCGCGAAGACGGCGGTGACCGTACCCGATGGCGCAAAGCTCAGCACGACTGTTCCTGTTCCGGGCGACCCTTCTTCGGCTTGCAGAACGGCGGTGGGGGAGAACTCGATCGTAGGGGTCTCCGGCGAGAGTGTGCTGGCGCTGACACCGTCGACCAGCGTGTTTCCGACGACGCCTTCGCCGCCGATGCCGAAACGCGTGAAGTTGTCCACGAGATTGGTATAGAAATTCAGATCGTCGGCGATCTGCGTGTTGTCGAGCCACAGATCCCAGGTGTCGCTTGCATAGTCGCTGCGGAAGGTGAGGCAGGCCCAGGACCCGGTGGCGATCGCGGTGTGTGTCAGTACGGTGACCACGCCGGCGTCGTAGGCATTGACCAGGCCGTTGGTCCCGACCCACATCACGATTGTTGCGTTGGCGGGGAAGGTCGGTGTCTCCGTGGTGAGAACGGGCTGGAGAAACATCTTGGTCCAGACGTTGGACTTGCTGTCGGTAAACTGTTGCGAGAGCGTCGCGTCGCCGATCGCGGCGTACTTGGAACCCTCCGCCGCGGCTTGCGGGGCGTTTGTTACGAATGCGCGGTTTGCCACACCCGACACGTCGCTCGTGGAGACGAGCCAACCGCCCAGGCCGCTCAGGTCGTCGGCGAGGTTGTTGGTTTCGAACCCATCAAGAAAAGGCGTCGTAGCGGCGGACGAAACCGTCGCGAGAAGCAGGCCGCAGAGGGCCGCGCTCAAAAGCGAGCTGGAGCCGCGCAAGCCGCGGAGCGATCGAGACATTGTCGTGTCAGCATTCATTTTTGTGTCAACTCTCATTGATGTATCCTATTCGAACCAGACCACCGAGCCCTTGGGCGGCGGACAGCAATCCTCATCCCAGCGCAGGCAGGGAAGCGCGTCGCCCGTGAAACACCAGATTGTCGTGGAGTTCCAACCGTCCACCGGTGCGTTGGCTGTATCGTAGAAATAGGACTCGTTGCTGACCTTCGTGGCGCCGCTGGCATCGACGCCGGAGGCGCTATTGGTCCAGAAGCAATTGACGACGTTCAATGCTTGCAAACCACTGGAGAAGCCCCTGGTGCTGCTGAGAACCGTAGTTGCAGATACAAATGAATTCGATACGTAGTTGCCGTTGGCGCCACCACCATTACCTACAAATCCGTTCCCCGAAGCCATCAAGACATCTCCCGCGGAATAACAACGATTGATGACGTGTTTGCCAGTAGTTGTTCGTGCATATGAGCCAACGAAACCACCGTTTTTGTCACCGTTATCAGAACCTGAATTGTCTCCCGTAGAATAGCAGTCCTCTATCAGCACGGTTTGGCCGCCTATCGTCAACCCGACAAATCCCCCTCCTTGCGCGGTATTGTGGCTGACATCGCCGGTCGCGAAACACTCACGAACGGTGCAGGCGCCGCTGATGCCGCCGATCAGGCCGCCCACATATTCGCCTGATGCTCGGAAGACATCGCCGTGCGCAGAGCACTGGTAGACGGACCCACCTGTCAGACTCCCAATAAGTCCACCCACAGTACCGGCCGTCCCGTTTACGTCGCCATACGCGTGGGACCCCGTCATGACGGAGGACGCACCTGAAAGCGTCCCGACCAACCCGCCGACCGATCCCCCTCCGTACACCGCAACGTTGGCGCTACAGTTGCTGATGGTCACGCCGCTGCAGTTTGCGATCATTCCACCCGTATTACCGCTGCCTGTCATGTTACTGACGATGCCGTGCACGTGAATGTTGAAAAAGCTCGGGTTGGCCCCGGTATACATCGCCGGCATTACCCCGCCGACGTAGCCTGTGAGTTGAACGAGGGGATGATTCGTGATGAACATATTCGTAAAGACGATATTCCGATAGACAGCCGGCGTCCCGCCCTTGGGCGGTCTCTGCGTATTGAGAAACGATTGACTCCTGTTCGCGATGGAGAAGCCCTGGCCATCGAAGGTGCCGCCGAAACTGTAGGCTCCGCCGAATGCGCCTATGCCGTCCTGACGTCCGCCCTGATTGGCACGCGGCCACAACGGATACCCCGATCCCGGCTCGCCCGCGCAATCGATATCGTTGATCAGGATGAAATGATCGTCATAGTAGGTGTCCAGATTGTCTGCCTCCTCCAACTCCGAGCAGTTGGATATCTGCCACGGATCACCGACGGTCCCGGCGCCACCGGCGAACTGCGCGAGGGCCGATTGCATGGGGAGCAAGACGACCAAAGCGGTCGCCATGATTGTGAATGTTCTTCCGAGAGTGTTCATCGGCTTACAGGCTCGTTGCGTATTCATGTTGTTCTCCGTTGAGATGTTGCGTGTGGGCTTATGGTCCAGCCCAGATGTCTAATATGCTTTCGTGAAAACGCTTCCACGTCAAGGGTGAAGCTGGAATTGAGTCGGAAGTTTAGCAGATTGCGGTCGGGGTGGCTTCGCGGACGGAAGGGGCAGCATTCGAACGGTTTGGTACGAACCAGGGGTTCGGCAGGCGTACGCCCCCTCAAATTGAAATCCTTTTACTTTCAGGCAGGATGCATCCTGGGATCGGTCGGCGCTATTCAATCCGGAAGACGGTGCCCCGGGGCGGTGGACTACAGTCCGAGTGCCAGCGCAGGCAGGGATCGCGCTTGCCATCGAAGAACCAGACCGTCGTGGCGTCCCAGCCGTTCACCGGCGGGTTGGCCGTCTTGTAGAAATAGGCTTCGTTGGCGACTTTCGTCGCGATGGGATCGCTGGAGGCACTGTTGGTCCAATAGCAGTTGGCAATGGTCACGTTAAACCCCGCGCTCACGGCGAATCCCGCGCTACTGTTTGAGACCGTGCCGCCGGATGCGTAGGAGTTGGAGATGATCACGCCGCTGCCTCCACTGCCACTGTCCCGGCCCATGAACGCACCTCCAATGCTGCTGCCCACATCTCCCTTGGAGTAGCACCGGTTGATGAGATGCGTTGTGCTGCCGGGACTCCGCCCAAAGTTGCCGACGAATCCGCCATTCCTGCCGGGGCTCATCGTAACCGTACTTGGACTGTCTCCCGTTGAATAACAATCTTCGATGAATATATCGCTTGAGCCCTCGGTCCCGCCGATGAAGCAGCCTCCCTGCTGCGCCGCGCTGTTGTTGATGAAATTGCCGGTCGCGAAACACTGACGGATGGTGCCGCCGTTCACGATGCGACCGACCAGGCCACCCGAATACTCGCCGGAGCTCTTGGTGACATCACCGTGGGCTGAGCATTGGTAGAGGAGAGCAGCACCCGACATCAGGCCCACAAGCCCCCCGCTGTCCTGGGTGCCATCGACGTCGCCTGTCGCCGAGCAGAGCGTGACGGTCGTCGAGCCCGACATGCTCCCGATCAGTCCGCCGGCCGAGGTTGCACCGAAGACCCTGACGCTGGAGGTGCAGTTGCTGATAAAGGCGCCCGGAGCAAATCCGATCAGTCCGCCGGTGTTTGGGAGGGAGGAGGTTACCGTGCCACTGACGTGTACATTCAATAGGGTCGCGCGCACCCCGCTGTGTTGCTCACCCGGGGACAAGGCTGCGTAGGCGACAGGGGTCTGGACGATGTGGTGCGGCCGTATATTTACATTCGACAAGGTCAGGTTCATGATCGTCGGGTTCCGCCCGCTAAACGGCGAGAAGAGCTGATCAAAAAGGCAGTTCGTCTTGTTGATGATCGCGAAGCCGGCGCCGTCGAAGGTTCCGGAGAATCCCACCGCAGGCCCGAACGTTCCGAACCCGTCTTGCCGCCCGCCCTGGTCCGCGCGCGGAAAGAGCGAGTAGGCCGGGTCGCCCGTCACGTCGATATCGTTGATCAGGACAAAATTGTTGGAGTAATACGCGAGCACATTGTCCGCCTCGGCCAGTTGTTCCTTGGTCGAAATCTGGTAAGGATCGCTGGGCGATCCATCTCCGCCCGCGAATGCCGCAGAGGCCGAGTGCACGGGGAGCAGGGCTAGCAGTATTGCGATGAAGATTTGGACCGAGTCGATGCTTCTCATTGTACGTTTGCGATTCGTGATGCTCGGCAAGACGGTGATGCCAATCGCTATCGTATAATTATAGTACAGTCGCATACTGATCAACGCACGTTTTGGAACCTAAATCTCCCAGCGAGAGCTCATTGCTAACGTTATTCGTGTGTTTCGTCCGCGCTAGAGATTCATTTCTAACATTATGTATGCGGCCGTGTTCATCAATGATCCTGGGAAAATATAATTCTATTCACGAAACAGTTTTGAAGCACCGGCGATAAAACGTTTTCCCCAATAGTAGACGCATCATCTACTATTCGTAAAAACTGAGCGCATCCACTTCGCTTTTCTCGACGGAGCCCACACCTACGAGAATGTGATGTTTGAGTTCAATCAGCTCAGGGAACGCCAGCAGCCCGGCGACATGATCGTCTACGACGACTACGTCCCTTCGCAGTTTCAGGGATTGGTTAGTGCCGTTGATGAAATTTGCCAGCGCCATCGCTACGAGTATTGCAAAAACTAGGGAGCCTTGCTCTTCCATTAATTGCGGGCCTGGCCTCATACCTTGCGCAATGAAAGCGCCCACAAGTATAACTGTCAAATTATCCCCCGGAATGCCCAATGTTAACAAAGGCACTAGTGTTGGACCATTTACTGCATTATTGGCGGCCTCCGCAGCGGCAACACCTTCAAGTTCCCCCTCGCCAAAAGTTTCGGGGTGCGTTGAGGCGGATTTCGCCGCAGCATAACCCATAAATGCCGCAACGACCTGCCCAACTCCCGGGATCATGCCTATGGATGTACCAATTACTGTAGATCGTGCAATTGTTCGAATACAGCTCTTAAATTCGGTCCAGGTTAAGCGCGCACCACTCA
>CAJWTS010000027.1 GCA_913047795.1 uncultured Verrucomicrobiota bacterium
TCACAAAGATGTCATTAATCCTTTTTATGATATTGGGTAAAATTGAAATAATTGCTGTGATATATTTAATTAGAAGATTTATTTTTTAGTACCACTTCTGACCATTTGATAAAATACGCTTCTTTGCGACTCCATAAGTAAACCTTGAGTTTACTTTCCTTAGGTAAATTTGAAGGTAAAGTCACTTCTAGCGTATCTTCTTCCCAATTTGAAGAAATAGGATCTGCAGTTCCATTAAAATTTGCAGTTAATCTAAATTGAGAAGCAGATGTAATTCCACCACCAGGCAATGCTTCAAAAGCTGGAGGCGAACCAGCACCAGTAGATGTAAGTACCTGACCGTCATTCCCTGTCGCAATCGCAACAGGGTCACCGCTTGCGTCGTAGCTAATGATGTTGCCATCTGTGCCACCAGCACACTATCGTGCTCGACGATTCGCGCCTTAACCAGATTCATCGAGGGTGAACCCATGAAGCCGGCAACGAACAGGTTGTTGGGATCGTCGTAGACTTCGTGGGGCGTCCCCAGTTGCTGCAACTCACCGGCGCGCATGACCGCGATGCGAGTCGCCAGCGTCATCGCCTCGACCTGATCGTGCGTCACGTACACGATGGTGGTCTTCAGTCGCTGATGCAGTTGCTTGATCTCGCTACGCATGTCGACCCGCAACTTGGCGTCCAGGTTCGAGAGCGGCTCGTCGAACAGGAAAAGTTGCGGGTCGCGCACCAGCGCCCGTCCCATTGCCACACGCTGACGTTGCCCGCCGGAAAGCTGACCCGGCTTGCGATCGAGCAGGTTCTCGATCTGCAACAGCTTGGCGACCCGATCGACCGCCTCGCGCCGCTCCTTGCGAGGCACCTTGCGCATTTCCAGCCCGAAGCCGATGTTGCCCGCCACCGTCATGCTCGGATAGAGGGCGTAGGACTGGAAGACCATCGCGATATCGCGCCGGGAAGGATGTACGTCATTGATACACCGGCCATCGAGCAGCAGCTCGCCCTCGCTGATCGAATCGAGCCCGGCGATCATGTTCAAAAGCGTCGACTTGCCACAGCCGGACGGCCCCACCAATACCAGAAAGTCGCCCTGCTCGATCGCGATGTCGACCCCTTTCAGGACGTGAGTCTCGCCGAAGCGCTTGTGTACGTTGTTGATATGCAGAAAGCTCATGTGATCCTCAGCCCTTGACCGATCCCGACATCAGCCCGCGCAGGAAATACTTGCCCGCGAGGATGTAGACGATGAGTGTCGGCACGGCCGCCACCATCGCCGCTGCCATGTTGACGTTGTAGGCCTTCACCCCGGTGGAGCTATTGACCAGATTGTTGAGCGCCACCGTGATCGGCGCGCTGTCGCCGGAAGCGAACGAGACGCCGAACAGGAAGTCGTTCCAGATGTTGGTGAACTGCCAGATGATGCAGACCACCGCGATCGGCCCGGAAGAGGGCAGCAGGATGCGGCGGAAGATGGTGAAGAAGCCCGCGCCGTCGATCATCGCCGCGCGCACCAACTCGCTTGGGAACTGGGCGTAATAGTTGCGGAAATAAAGCGTCGAGAAGCCGATGCCGTAGACCAGATGCACGAAGATCAGCCCCGGCACCGAGCCCGCAAGGCCGATAATGCCGAGAATGCGCGCCATCGGGGTCAAGCCGTGCTGCTGGGCGAATTCTTCCGAACAGACCAGCACGAATGCGGCACCATCGGTGAGTGGGGATGAAGTGCCTGCCGTCACCGAGCCATTCTCAATGAAAGCCGGGCGCAATTTTGCCAAGGTAGCGACATCACTCTGCGCTCGAATGCAACCGTCTTCGCTGACAATTCCATCCTCGGTCTCAATCGGTATGATGACCTCGCTGAATACTCCTGCCTGGCTAGCGATCACGGCACGCTGATGGCTTGCGACCGCGAATTCCTCTTGCTCGGTGCGGGATATCTCATAGGCCAAGGCAAGATTCTCAGCGGTCACACCCATATTTGTGAAGGCCTCGGGCTGCTCGGCTGCCAAGCGCGGGTTGGGGAGGGGGTTGAATCCCGACATCGGAATCCGGCTCATCGATTCGACGCCACCGGCGATGAATGCATCACCAGCACCGAGCGCGATACGGCCGGCGGCATCATGAATCGCCTGCATCGACGAGCCGCAGAAGCGGTTAATGGTCACGCCACCGACCGAGACCGGCAGGCCAGCGAGAAATCCGACCATCCGGCCGAGGTTGAAACCCTGCTCTCCTTCGGGGAAGGCACAGCCGACCAGAACATCCTCGACAAGTGCCGGGTCGAGGGCGACTTTATCGAGCAGTCCTTTGATTACCGTAGCGGCGATATCATCGGGACGGACGGTTGCCAAGCCACCTTTATTGGCAGGGGTGAAGGGTGAACGTGCGAAGCCACAGATTACGGGTTTTGACGGCATGTAGTATATCTAGGCCGGTGTAATAATTAAACCGGACAGTATTATTTGCGACACTAACTATTTTTCCCAACACTAAGTGTTACTGAAAATATTTTTCGCTCAACGATATTATGAGTGACCTGAGGAAAGTTCACTGCTACCTCACAATGATTCTTCCATTGTGTTCAAATTATTATTCAAGATACCCGCTTGAGAGGTGTTACTCAGATAATTTCCGACAACCAGCGCCTTACCGTTTCCTCTGTACATCCCCTGCGAACCGCGAGGTCAGAAACCTGGTCCTCGCCGATGCGCGAGACCGAGAAATATCTGGCCTCGGGATGAGTGAAGAACAGTCCTGAAACGCTTGAGGCTGGAGTCGTGGCGAAGTTCTCTGTCAAGGTGAATCCATGCTCATCTGCTGCTAGTAGAGATAACAAAAACTCCTTCTCGCTGTGATCCGGGCATGCCGGGTAGCCGTAGGCAGGTCTGATTGAGCGATAGGAACCTCGGTGAATCTCCTCCATCGTCAACTCCTCGGCAAAGCCCAACCTTTCCCGAATACGTGAATGCAGTAACTCCGCACTCGCCTCGGCCAATCGGTCGGCGAGGGTCTTCACCAGTAGTGACGTGTAGTCATCTCCTTCCTCTTGATGATGTGAAGCGAGTGCATCGACCCCGAATACCGCCACTGCGAAAGCCCCGATGTGGTCCTGATAAGAATCATCATGTGGCGCGATGAAATCGGATAGACAGCGCTGCCATTCCTCAGATGAGCGCTGTTGTCGGAGGTGATGGAATCGACCTAGAACCTGCTCCCGGTCGAGGTCGAGTACCTCGATGTCATCGCCACACGACCGAGCCGGCCACCACCCGCTAAGAGCCTTTATGGACAGGCCATCCTCCGCAATTATGGACTTCAGCATCTCAAGGGCATCCGAATGTAATTCGCGTGCCTGCTCGCCTCGGTCTCGATGCTTGAGTATGGCCGGAAACTTCCCCGGCATGCCCCAAGCGGAGAAGAAGAAGGTCCAGTCGATGTAGCGCGAGAGCTTGGCGAGTGAGAGGTCCTCGAGGACTTGGGCGCCGATGAAGTCTGGCTTGGGGAGGAGTTGTGAGCCCCACTCCGGGGTGAAGGCGGCTCTTCGCGCTTCAGCGATGGGGCGCAGCTTCTTGGCGTTACGGTTCGCGTGTTTCACGCGCAGCTCCTCTTGGCCGGCGCGGTTCTCTTTGTCGAAGAGGAGCTTGCGCTCAGAGTTCAGCAGGTCGGAGACGACGTTCACAGCGAGGGAGGCATCCTTCACGTGGGCGACAGGCTGCCCAAAGTTGGGGGCGATCTTGACCGCGGTGTGACGGGCCGAGGTGGTCGCCCCGCCGATCAGCAGGGGAAGCACATAGCCCAGGCGCTCCATCTCGCTCGCGACGTGGACCATCTCGTCCAGCGAGGGCGTGATCAACCCGCTCAGGCCGATCATGTCGGCGTTGTTCTCACGGGCCGTTTCCAGGATCTTTTCGCAGGGCGCCATGACGCCAAGGTCGATGATCTCGTAGTTGTTGCAGGCGAGTACCACGCCTACAATGTTCTTGCCGATGTCGTGCACGTCGCCCTTGACCGTTGCCATGACGATTTTGCCGACCGCGCGCGAGACCCCGCCCTGTTCCGCGTCAATGAATGGCGTCAGATGCGCGACGGCTTTTTTCATGACACGTGCGCTCTTAACAACTTGTGGCAAAAACATTTTTCCGGAACCGAAAAGATCGCCGACCACGTCCATGCCGTCCATCAGCGGGCCCTCGATGACATGCAGCGGACGATCGGCCTCGAGCCGCGCTTGCTCGACGTCCTCCACGATGTACGCATCGAGGCCCTTTACCAGCGCGTGCGAAATTCGCTCCGCCAGGGGCCACGCGCGCCAGTCGAGATCCACCTGCGCTGTCTTGCCTTCAGAGTGAACCGTCTCGGCGAAGGTCAGTAAACGCTCGGTCGCATCGTCGCGTCGATTCAAGACGACGTCTTCACATCGTTCGCGCAGGTCGTCCGGAATCTCGTCGTAGACCGTCAGCTGACCGGCATTGACGATACCCATGTCCATCCCGGCCTGTACCGCGCGGTAGAGAAAGACCGAATGCATCGCCTCGCGCACGGCGTTGTTGCCGCGAAACGAGAAGGAGAGATTGCTGACGCCGCCGCTGAAGTGGCACTCCGGAAAACGTTGCTTGAGCTCACGCACGGCCTCGATGTAGTCGACGGCGTAGGAGTTATGCTCATCGATGCCGGTCGCCACGGCGAAGATATTGGGGTCGAAAATGATGTCGTGCGCCGGAATGCCGACGGTTTCGGTCAGGATGCCGTGCGCCCGCGCACAGATGTCGACCTTGCGTTCGCGCGTATCGGCCTGCCCGGCCTCATCGAAGGCCATTACAACCACTGCGGCCCCGCAGCGCCGCACGACAAGCGCCTGCTTGAGAAAGGCGTCTTCGCCTTCTTTCAGGCTGATCGAATTGACGACGCCCTTGCCTTGCACGCATTTGAGCCCGGCCTCGATGACCGACCACTTGGATGAATCGATCATGATCGGTACGCGACAGATATCCGGTTCGGCGGCAATCAGGTTGAGGAAACGGACCATGGCCGCCTCGGAATCAATCAGCCCCTCGTCCATGTTCACGTCGATGATCCCGGCGCCGCTCTCCACCTGCTGGCGCGCGACGCTGAGGGCCGTATCGTAATCATCTTCCTTGATCAATTTGGCGAACCGGAGCGATCCCGTGACGTTTGTTCGCTCGCCGATCATGATGAAGTTGGCCTCGGGCCGAATGACCAACTCTTCCAATCCGCTCAGTATGGTGTACGGCGCCGCCTCCGGTATGGTGCGCGGTTGCTCCTGCGCGACAACCTTCGCGATGCGCCGCACGTGATCGGGCGTTGTTCCGCAGCAGCCACCGACCATATTGAGAAAACCGCTCGCGGCGAAATCCGCGATCAACTCGCCCATCTGGTCCGGCGTCTGGTCGTACTCCGCCAGTTCATTGGGTAGCCCGGCGTTGGGGTGGCAACTGATATAGCACGTCGCCTTCGTGGCGAGTTCTTCCAGGTACGGCCGCATCTCGGCGGCGCCCAGCGCGCAGTTAATGCCCACGCTGAGCATGGGGGCGTGGCTGATCGACGACCAGAAAGCCCCGATCGTTTGTCCTGACAGCGTGCGCCCGCTCGCGTCCGTGATGGTGACCGAGATCATGATCGGCACCTCGCGCGCCGCGGTCGCGGCGTGTTGCGCAATGGCGTACAACGCCGCCTTGCCGTTCAGCGTGTCGAAGATCGTTTCTACAATCAGCAGATCCACTCCGCCTTCGACAAGGGCGCGCACCTGTTCGCCGTACGAGGTTACCAAATCATCGAACGAAACCGACCGGTAGCCCGGGTCGTTGACATCCGGTGAGAGCGAGGCGGTCTGGTTTGTGGGACCGATTGCTCCCGCGACGAAGCGCGGCCGGGCGGGAGTCGCGAACGCATCGGCGGCGCGGCGCGCCACACGCGCGGCGGCGATGTTAATATCATATACGCGGGTTTCCAGGCCATAGTCGGCTTGTGCGATTGAGGTCGCCGTGAAGCTGTTGGTCTCAATGATGTCCGCGCCGGCTTCAAGGAATTTTGTGTGAATCTCCTCGATGACCTCCGGCCGCGTAATGGACAACAGGTCGCTGTTGCCCTTCAGGTCCCGGTCATGCTCGGCAAAAGCGTCGCCCCGGTAGTCATCTTCGCTCAGGCCGTAACCCTGGATCATCGTGCCCATGGCGCCGTCGATGACGAGGATGCGCTCCCGCAGCAGGTCCTGGATGGAGGGTTGGTCTGTCATCGCTTGAGGTGATTGTGATGCGAAAAGCCGGTGCACAGGGGACCGCGACACGTTGCGCGACCGGTGCGGCGACGGAACGCGGTCGGGCAGGGCCCGGTCGGCGGGTGTTCTGTCAGGCGCCCAGCGCTTTCCGGACGTCCGTCATGCACGCCTCGGTGATTGTCTTGTCCGGGTCGTTATCCATCATTTCGTTGTAACGATCGGCGCTAGCGTCCAGGTCGGCGTCATCCACGAAAAGCATGCGCTGGATGAACTTGTGGTTACCGATCGTGAACCTGGGCCCGTGGTTGCCGTAGATGTCCCACAGTGCCTCAAGTGCCTTTTTCTGGTCTTCGCTAATCATCGGTTGCCTCGTTGAAATCAAGGGGGGAATGTAGCCGGATTGAGCGTCGTCGTCTAGTCTGCATCTCTCCCGCTATTCCTACTGCGATTTTCGGGCCGGCATTCGCTTATGGCTATGATCAGCGCGGTTTTTCGCCGCGATAAATCGATGCCACGCCGAACGTGACGGGGTCGGCGATTGGGTTATCGAATCCGGCGCGTCGCATCAGGCTCAAGAATGCGTCGCCATGCGGGAACAGTTCGATCGTGCGATTCAAGTAGCGATAGGCCTCGCTGTCTCCCGAGATGAGTCCGCCCACACGCGGGAGAAGGTGTCGCAGGTAGACGAGGTATCCGAATCGCACGATCGGGTTTGACGGGATGGAGAATTCGAGAATCAGCGCGCGCCCCCCGGGTTTCAAGACGCGCAACATCTCGCGCAGGGCTTCTTCCGTTTTGCCGACGTTGCGGATGCCAAAAGCGATCGAAACCGCGTCGTAGACGGCGGCCGGCTCGGGAATCTCGGTGGCATCGCCCTCGCGCAGCGCCAGCGCCCCGGTCATGCCAAGCGCCTCAATTTTGCGTTCGCCGTGCAGCAGCATGTTCGAAGACATATCCATGCCGACGCCCTGTTTAACGCGCCCGGTTTCGTGCAGGGCGATCAAGAGGTCGGCGGTGCCGGTCGCCAGGTCAAGAACGACCTGGTCCGGTGCATCGGCCAGGTGTGAAGCCGTGCGCTTGCGCCACGCGATATCGCGCCGGAACGACAACACGTGGTTGAGCATGTCGTAGCGATGGGCGATGCGGTCAAACATGCCCCAGACTCGCCGAGGCGTTGCGCTTGTTCGCTGGGGCGTATCAGGCATGCGAGAAAACTCCTGTCAGGACTGGCACGGGTCAACAAGTTCCGCCGCGACAAAGTCGGCACAATATTGGGTGAGCCGCACGCGGTGAATCTGGTTCTCCAGATTCTTGTCGGACGCGACCGCGACCCGGATGTAGTTCGCCGTATAGCCCGGCCAGGGCCCGTTCTTGCGCGACTCGAAGAGAACCATCATCGTCTGGCCCAGGAAGCGTCGCGCGTAGTCGGCGCGTTTTTTTGCGCTGAGGCGGCGAATAGCCGCGTTGCGCCTGCGGCGGATCCACTCCGGTACCTGTTCGGGTCGCGAAGCCGCCGGCGTGCCCTCGCGTGGAGAATAAGTAAAGGTATGGGCGTACGCAAACGGGTGGTCCCGAAACGCCGCGTAGGTGGCATCGAAGTCCTCTTCGCGTTCCCCGGGCGATCCGACCAGGATATCGGTCCCGATACAAAGTCCGGGCACGTGGTCCGCGGCAGCGTCGATAAAGTCGAGCAATTCACCGCGTGTGTAGCGCCGCTTCATGATCGAAAGAACATGATCCGATCCGGACTGCATGGGGACGTGCAGGTAGGGTGTCAACGCATGATCCGTCTCGCGCATGCGGTCCAGTACCCCATCCGGGATCGTGGTCGGTTCGATGCTGCTGATGCGTACGCGCTGCAGGTTCTCGATCGCGTCCAACGCGTCCACAATTGCCACGATGTCGCGACCCGCGTCATCGTAGGTACCGACGTTGACGCCGGTCAGGATCAACTCGCGCGCACCACGCTGAACGAGCATGCGCGCCTCCTCCAGCAGATTGTCAAACGAACGGCTTCGTGCCCGGCCGCGCGCAAAAGGAATGACGCAGAACGAACACATGAAGTCGCACCCATCCTGGATTTTTAGGTTGGCGCGCCGCGAGCAGGCTTCATCGCCGTCCGCTTCAATCGTGAAATCTTTGCGCAGGAATTGGTCGCGAATGACCAGCGGCGCGGTATTCTTGCCCAGCTTCACGTAGTCCAGCAGCGCTAACTTGGACTGGTTGCCGATGATCAGGTCCACGCCGGGGATTTCGGCAATCGCCTGATAGCCCATCTGTGAGTAGCAGCCTACGACCGCGGTAAACGCTTCCGGGTTGCGTCGGATGAAGCCGCGAATGGCCTGGCGGCATTTCTGGTCCGCCTGGCCCGTGACGGTGCAGGTATTGATCACGCCCAGGTCGGCCGTGTCTCCAAAGGGTACGAGCTGGTAGCCGTCACCACGCAGGCGGTCGTGGATAATCGCCGACTCCGACTGGTTCAGTCGACAGCCCAGTGTATGTACGGATGCGCGCATGGTTTCGATTCTTCTGTTCCGGCCTGTTTGCCCGCGGGCGCAAGGGTCGGGCCGGTCGGTACGACTTGCCGGGCGTGGTCCCCTCACGGGCCCTGCCGGAACCGTCTCAATTCAACCGCCGATGGTCAAGCGCGGGTAGCTGCCGGCGGACCTTCTCGAGCTCGGCGGGGTTGAGAACGCCGGTAATGATGCCCTCGGAGTAGGCCGCACGGGCCATGACGTCGCTCCAGGGCCCGACGATCATGGAGTGCCCATGACTTTTGACGCCGAGGTGCGGGTGTTTGCCGCATTGATTTGGGGCCACGACATAACATTGGTTCTCGACGGCCCGCGCGCGCAGGAGCAATTCCCAGTGTGCGCGTCCCGTCTTATCCGTAAAGTTTGCCGGCACGAACAGGACATGGGCCGCGTATTCGGCGTAGCAGCGATACAATTCGGGGAAGCGCAGGTCGTAACAGATCGAGAGCCCGCAGCGCCAGCCCTCGATGTTGACCATCACCGGTTCCGACCCCGCGCTGAAACTGCGGCTTTCCTGGATCGCGTGGTCCTTGTCGAGTTGCACGTCGAAGAGGTGTATCTTGCGGTAGACTGCCGCCGTCTTGCCCTTGCGGTCGAGCACGACACAGGTGTTGTAGCGTTTGGCGCCCGCGCGCTCGATGATGCTGCCCGCAACAATCCAGCAGGAACGCTTGCGAGCCAATTCGGCGAGCTGTTTGATCGTGGGGCCGGTGACTTCTTCGGCAGCTTCACGCTGAACCTTGTCGCTGGCGCGAAGGGTGAACATCTCGGGAAGAACGATGACGTCGCTCTCCGGACAGTCGCGGATCATGCGCTTGGCCTTGGCCAGGTTGGTGGTCCAGCCCCTGCCGGCTGACAGCTGGATGAGACTGCAGGTCAAGGGTTGCATGCCGTGATGAGCGCACACTATCTTCGCGACGGCCGCAGATAATGCTTGGTCAACTCCTTCTTCAGGAAGTCAAAGGCCTCGTCGACGTCGTCCATGATGCGGAACAGCTTGAGGTCTTTCGGGCTGATCGTACCCCATTTGACAAAGCCGTCGAAATTTAGGATATCGTTCCAATACTCGCTGCCGAACAGGATGGTCGGCATGGGCTTTTTGATCTTCTGCGTCTGGACGAGCGTCAGCAGCTCGAAGAACTCGTCCATGGTGCCAAAGCCACCGGGAAACGCGACGATGCCCTTGGACAGATACACGAACCAGAACTTGCGAATGAAAAAATAATGAAACTCAAAGGCCAACTCCGGCGTTTGGTAGGGATTGGGCAGTTGCTCAAAAGGCAGGCTGATATTCAGCCCGACCGATCGTCCGCCCGCGCGCTCGGCCCCCCGGTTGGCGGCCTCCATGATGCCGGGTCCGCCCCCCGAGCAGATCACGAATTGGCGCCGAGGATCCGTAATTTTGGCGGACCAACGCGTCAACTTCTCGGCCAGCAGCGCGGCGTCTTCGTAGTAGCGCGACATGGTGACCTGTCGTCGCGCGGCGCTGATCGCTTCGCGTAGCGCCTTGTTGGACGATCGGCCGCGTGCCTTGCGGCGCAGTTCCTTGAGTTTGTTCTCGGCGTCGGCCGGCGTGAGCGTGCGTGCCGAACCGTACATCGTGATCAGGTGGTTGACCTTCTGCCGCCGTAGGCGATTGGCCGGCTCGATGAATTCGCACAGCACGCGAACGGGTCGCGCGTCCGCACTCCCCAGGAAGTCGGTGTTGAGATAGGACTTTACGGGCCAGTTCGCGTCGACCTTGGATTTCTTTTTTTTCGCCATCGATTGCGCTCGCGCGTCGACCCGAGGCTTCGATGCATTCGCGGCCGACACGGGGAAACGATAGCAGTCGGGCCGCGTGATCAAAAGGCCGAACTGCGACGGAAAGACGTTGAGTCCCGGGCGCGACGGTCGTATCATGCGTTAACCATGTCGCTCAAACTGTGTATCCTCGCCAGCAGCAGTTCGGCCAACTGCACCTACATTTCATCCGGCGAAACAAGCATTCTGATCGACGCCGGCCTCAGCGCGCGCGAGACCACGAGGCGCCTGGAGGCGATCGACGTGCCGATCGGGGCCATAGACGCCATCTGCGTGAGCCACGAGCACGCCGACCACATCTCCGGGCTGCGGGTCCTGCAGCGGCGCCATGCGGTCGCGCTTTACGCTAATTCCGGGACGCTGGAGGCGATTGGCCGCATCGACGGATACGACGAACTGCAGTGGCGCATTTTTTCGACCGGCTCGCCGTTCCGTATTGGAAACCTGACGATCGAACCCTTCTCCGTGCCGCATGACGCCTATGAACCGGTGGGCTTCGTAGTGAGTGATGAATCGGTTCGTATCGGAATCGTGACCGATATTGGGATTGCGACGGAATTGGTCCGGCAGCGGCTTGCGAGTTGCCACGCAGTCGTGATGGAAGCAAATTACGATGACGACCTGTTGAAAAACTCCCCTCGGCCGTGGCCGCTCAAGCAACGCATCATGGGTCGCCAGGGACACCTCTCGAATCAACACGCGGCTGAAATGCTGACAGCCATCCAGAGCCCAACGCTGTCGCGCGTTTACCTCGCCCATCTCAGTTCCGACTGCAATGAACCGGGCCTGGCGCTGAAGGCGATGCGCGAAGGCGTGGCCGGCACCGCCGCCGCCAGGATACAGGTTGAGCTGACCTACCCCGATCGCGCGACCGAGCCCTGGGAGGTCACCGGCGAGCCCTGTCGCGTGTAGGCCCCCTTCCGTGCTCTCGGGGTGGGGGGTTAGTCCTTCTGCGCAATGCGTCGCGAGAGGCGGAAGAATCCCGCCGCGGCCGTGAAGATCCCGCAGGCACTGATCAGAAAGACCGACTGGCCGACACCGACGAAGGGCGTGCCTGCCCAGCCGTTATAGAGCAGCATGCCGACAAAGGGCGCGATCGCACCGCGAATACCGGTCAGCGTGACGTGCACACCCATGTAAACTGTAACAAGTTGCCGGCTCGCGAAGTCGTTGGCGCCGAGCTGCCAGGCGAGCATGCCGCCGCCACGCGTCAGGCCCCAGAGCAGGCGCCCCAGTCCAATAATCACCAGGGAGCCGAAGAGGGCGCCGATCCAGACGACAACGACCGCGATACCGATGCATACCGAGTGCAGGATGCGATACTGCGAAACGTGCAGACGGTCAAAGCGCCGTGCCCAGAACATCATCGACAGCGGGATGCAGACGAACGGAATGGCCTGCGTGATGGCTATGCTGGCCAGATAGCTGGCCTGCAGCTTGTGCGAGACGAGATAGATCAGGACCGGCTCCAGCATGAGGTTGGAGAAGCCGAGTAACATTTGCCATCCCATGTAGTCGCGATAGTCCACATCGCTGCGCAACACAGCCCACATGCCGGGAAAAGATCGTCGTGTGTGATCCGCGGTCACCGTCGGCGCCTGTTGTGCCCGCACCGCGCCGCCGGGATCGCGTTCTTCGCGCAGGTGTCGCTCCTCGTGCCGCACGATGATCCCGGAGTAGACGTAGATGCCGATGCTCGCCACCAGGACCGCCGCGACATAGATCAGGCGGAACCTCCCGGGGTCGCCGTCCAGCATGCCGGCGGCCATGATGGACGTCATGCCGAGCAGGACGCTGGCCGTCATGGTCAGGCGTCCCGTCATCCGCGCGCGGATGTTACGAGGGTAGTTCACGCGCCAGACGGTAGTCCGCGCCGTAACCCAGCCGCACAACAGGCAGCGCGTGACAATCACCGCCGCCGCCAGCCACCATTGTCCCAGCGGGGTCAGTGGAATGAAGGCGATGGACCCAATCGTGATCAGGATGCTCGCCTGCAGCCCCATGATGAATCGGATCTTGGGGCGTCCGGCCGACAGGCGCGCCCAGAATAGGCTCGTGACGTTGCCCAGCGCCGGTGCGGCGGTCAGTAGCGCCAGCATCAATGGGTGAACATTGAACAGCTTGTCGGCCAGCACGCCGACAAACCCGCCCTCCACCAGCGAAACCGCGATCGGCGTCGTCATGGCGGCGTACAGCTCGCGCCGGAAGTTATGCCACACCCGTCCGCGCCGGTTGTGGTGTCGGTTTTTCATTGAGGAACGCTACACCAAAGGACATCATGCCGACTCGCGCAAGCAGAATCGAATCGAACGCACGGAACGAGGTCACACATGGCAACCCCCGAAGAAGGCAAAAAAGCACCGGCCCTGTCGCTCAACGATCAGGACGGCACCCGCGTGACGCTGAAAGATTTACGCGGCAAGAAAGTCGCGATTTACTTCTATCCCAAGGACCAGACACCGGGCTGCACAACGCAGGCCTGCAACCTCCGCGACAACTACGCCGCTGTCAGAAAAGCCGATATCGTCGTGCTCGGCGTTTCGCCCGATGACGAGGCCAGCCACACCAAATTCATCGCGAAACAGGACCTGCCGTTCACGCTGCTCGCCGATCCGGCGAAGAAGGCACTTGAGGCCTACGGCGTCTGGCGCGAGAAGAATATGTACGGGCGCAAGTATATGGGCGTCGTGCGCACGACCTTTCTGATCGATGAGTCCGGCACGATCGTGAAGATCATCGCCAAACCCAAGGTCGCGGATCATACCCGCGAGATCCTTGATGGGTTCGGGCTTTCCGCTTAACCGCGACGAAGCCTCACCTCCAGCGCGCAACCGTTTATTCGGAGCAGAGCAACAGCCGGGATACCCGTATCGACTCGGAGACCCCGCCGGCTAACGTCCATTACCCGGCCCACGCCGAACGGCGCCGTCGGCGGTCCATCCGTTGAGCGCGAGCGTAACCGGGTTCTGTTCCCAACCGTCAGCGATGCGCTGCATCATCTCGTCCCAGGGCCGCACGCCGGAGATGGCGTCGGCCGCTTCTACGTTACAGGCGCCGCAGGCGGCCGCTGCCGAGAGCGCTTCCGCCGGCGCCAGGCCACGAATCACGGCAGCGAGGAATCCCGCAATAGCACAATCGCCCGCGCCCGCGGCGCTGACTTCGTCGACGCTGTATGACGGGATGATCAACTCGCAGCCGGACCAGGCCGGCCCCAGCGCGACGCGTCCGGTCGCCGTAAGGCGGTCAGCATCGCCGGTCGTCTTCAGGTACAGGCCCTGCGCACCGAGCTTGAGCAGCACCACGGCCGCGCCCATTTCGAGCAAGGTGTCGGCAACCTCGCCCAGGGCGCCGCCGTCGATAACGGCTTCCACCGAGCCGGTGGAGTCCACCAGGCGGTCAAAGCGGTCGCGATCAACCATGAAGAGAATCTCGTCAATGCTCGGCGTGAAGATGTCGACCTGTGGCAGAACGCGCTCAAGAAATGCGCGCCAGTTGACGCCACCCGCAGCGGAGTCGGGGTCCGGCCGCGCCATGTCGAGCGAGGTGGCCAGCCCGGCCTGCCGGATACGGGCAAACGCAGCGCCAAGCGACAGCCCTTCGTCTTCATAGATCGCGCGCATCAAGGGCGGATAGCCAAAATGTAACAGGCGCGCCTCGCCCAGCGCGTCGATGTCGATATCCCCGGCGCGGTACGAGTCGTTGGATCCGGGGCAATGCAGAAAGATGCGATCCACGCCGGGCACGTTGATGATGACGGTGTAGGAACTGGCCACGTTCTCGTCGATGATCATGCCGTCCACCAGGGCCGGGTCGCGGCCACGCAGGACGTCGAGGATGCCCTGACCAAAGACGTCGTTGGCCACCTTACCCATTAGCGAGGTGCGAATGCCAAGGCGATGCGCCGCCAGGCCCGTGTTGGAAACCGCCCCGCCGGTCGCGAACACTGCCGGTCCTGTATCGACCAGCTTGCCGGGCACCATCAGGGCTTCGAGCCCGCCGTCCTGCTGCGAGAGATCGGGAAAGATATCGAGGCAGAGATGGCCCGCGACAACAATTTCGGCTGCATCATTCCTCATCGATTTCTCCGCGAGATCTCGTGTTCCGAGACGCGTGCGAGTAAGAAAGCATATTTCGCCACGGGGTTCCAGACCGCTTTGATCATCGCGGATCAGGTACGACCCTGAGACGCCGGCGGTATCCTTTTTGCGCGGCGGCGGCGGGCCGGCCCTAAGGGCCTGGCACGACTGAGAAGGGCACGAATTCTGACCGGATGAGGAGATCAGAAGCGGACGGATTGATGGGGACCGCGATCGCGAGCATCGCATGGGGAGTTGCCCTGTTGACCGGCGTGGTTCCATGCGCGGCGGAAGGGCCCTTGGCCAAGCGAGGTGGCCCGAGCCGGCGCTGGTCATCCCGCCGTTGTTATGGTACCGTCCGCGCCCTTTCATGCTGACCATTACAAATATGTCCAAGTCTTTTGGCGCGCGCGTGCTCTTCGAGGACGTGTCCTTCCAGGTCAATCGTGGGGACCGGATTGCCCTCGTGGGACCTAACGGCGCGGGTAAATCGACGCTTTTCTCGCTGATACTCGGCGCCGACACCCCGGACACGGGGGAGCGAGTGCCTGAGGGCCAGGTCACGCTGGGGCATCTGCCCCAGGAAATTGCGACGGTTGGCGACGAAACGGTTCTCGAACTGGCCACCGCAATTACGCCGGAAGCCACGGTACTGCAGCGCCGCATCAAGCGTTTCGACGCCGGGCACGACACGGATTCGCATGATTTCTACGACGTGCAGGCTGAATTCGACGCGCTGGGCGGACATCAGCTTGAAGCAAACGCGAAGGCAATCCTCGATAGCCTAGCCTTCCGCGAGCAGGACTTCGAGCGCCCACTCAAGGACATGAGCGGGGGCTGGATCATGCGCGCCCACCTGGCGCGACTGCTGGTGCAGGAGCCGGACATACTGATTCTCGACGAGCCGACGAACCACCTTGATCTCGAGGCGTTACGCTGGTTCCAGGGCTACCTGGCAAGCTACCCCGGCGCGATCCTCCTGATCTCCCACGACCGGGAGTTCTTAAACGCGCTGTCCGGCAGCGTTCTCGAGATCCGGCAGCGCAGGGTTCAGCGCTACCGTGGGAACTACGACGACTTCCTTGTTCAGCGCGAGGCACAGGCCGAGCAGTTGATGGCGGCATACAAGAATCAGCAGAAGGAGATCCAGCAGTTGCAGGAGTTCGCAGACCGATTTCGCGCCAAAAATACCAAGGCGTCGCAGGTCCAATCGAAACTCAAGCAGATCGAGCGCATGCAGAAGGTCGAGGCGCCGGTGCGCGATTCGCGTGCGATACGATTCCGGTTTCCCCAACCGCAGCGAACGGGCCGCATGGTCGTCAGACTGAAAGACATTCACCAGGCGTATGGCAAGAACGTCGTTTACCAGGGCATGAATCTCGAGGTCGAACGCGGACAGCGCATGGTGCTCGTTGGCCCCAACGGTGCCGGCAAGTCTACACTCTTGAAAATCCTGGCGGACGCTGTGCCCTTCCAATCCGGCACGCGCGATCTCGGCCTGCACGTCAATGTGGGTTACTACGCGCAATATCGCATCGAGATGCTGAGGCCCGAGCGGACGGTATTGGAGGAAGCAGCAGACACCCGGCAGGCGACTTCTGAGGAGTTTCTGCGAACGGTGCTCGGATCCTTCCTCTTCACAGGCGACGACGTATTCAAGCCGGTATCCGTGCTCAGCGGCGGTGAAAAGAGCCGGCTCGCGCTGGTAAAGCTCTTGCTCGATCCGCCGAATCTCCTGTTGATGGATGAACCGACGACGCACCTCGACATGCAGAGCATCGACGCACTTATCGGCGCGTTGGAAGATTACGCCGGCACGCTGATTTTCATCAGTCACGATGTGTATTTCATCCGCAAGTTGGCGAAATGGGTCCTGCGCGTGGACGCCGGCAAGCTGCAGCATTACCATGGCGACTACCAATACTACCTGGACAAGACCGCCGCGCAATCGGAACGCGAAGCGCTAACCGCGGGCGCAGGTTTGAAGACGGCCCAGCCCACGCCGGCGACGACCCGGCCCTCCGTACGTTCGAAGGAACAGAAGCGTCTCGACGCCGAGACACGCAATGCGCGCTTTCGCGAACGCCGCAAGTTGCAGGGTGTCGTGGCATCGCGCGAGAAGGAAATCGCGCGCCTGGAAATAAAGCAAGCGACGCTGGCGGCCGAGTTGGAACAACCCGATACTTACGAAAAACCCGGCCGCGCGGTGGCGGCCAATCGCGAACTCGCGCACGTGGTCGATGATCTGGCACAGGCAACCGCTGAATGGGAAGAAGCCGTCAAGCGGGTCGAGTCCATGACGTGAGTCAACGGTCTTCCCGTTGCTTTTTAATCGCGAACGCCCGGGGGTTCTCCAACACGAAGTAGTGACCGTGATCCGAGGTAACGATCACGACCGTGTCTTGCCAGGCGCTTTTCGCTTCGCACCAGTCCGTCACGGCCCGGAAGGCGTCGTCGCCGCCGTAGATGCTGCCCAGGGTATTGTCGATGTTGTTGTCGTGCATGGCCCAGTCGACGTCCCCGGCCTCGATCATTAGCCAAAAGCCGTTTGTATTGGCGGAGAGAACGGTTAGCGCGGCCCGGGTCATATCGGCCAGGGTGGGATTCTCGGCCACGTCCGCCGCGGAGTAATCCTCGGTATACCCGCTGATCCCCGTCGTCGGGTTATATCCGCCATCCGCCGTCGAATAGGGGATGTGCCCGCCGGCCCCGGGACGGGGTTCATGGACCACGCCGAACAGGCCAAAGAGGCGCTGCCCGGCGGCCGCGGCCGCGGTGGCGGCTTCGAGCAGCGCGGGGCCGCCCGGCGTTTCCGACGTACGCTGCACGATCCGGTAGCGTCCGCCGTTCGCGACGTCGGCTTTCGCGATGTCGGCGTCCGCGATATAGGGATTGCCGGGCACGTAGTTCGTGCCCTGCCGACGGGTGACGTTCAACCGCATGCCCCATCCACCGCCGATCAGGACATCGACACCGGCCAGGGCATGGGTCGGGTGTGCCGCCGAGGGCAGGCCCAGCAGGTCGCGCGCGAGATCCTGGTGGTCCGCGCGGGAGACGTTGCACGCATAACTCGCGGCCGGTGTGGCGTGACTGACCGGAACGCTGCTCACGACGCCGATCGCGTATCCGCGCGCCTGGGCCTCGTGCGCGACCGGACGCAGCACGCGTCCGCGTGCATCGACACAGACAGACCCGGTGTACGTCTTGACGCCGCACGTCATCGTGGTCATGGATGCCGCGGAGTCGGCCATGGCATGCCGCCGCCAGGCCTTTGGATAGGCGTGACCAAGGTGGTAGGCGGGCACCTTCGGCCGGTCCCAGGGTGTGCGTCCGCCAAGCTTGGCATCGTATCCGCCGCGCAGGGTTGCCATGGGCTTACTGACGGTCTGTGCATCGACGTCGACCATCTGCGGCCAGCCCGCCATCAGTGGGCTGGTCACGACATAGCCGAAGTCAGACGCAACGCCCGGATAAGCCTGAAAGTGCAGTTCCTTTCCGCGGCCGGATTTGTACCCACCGCCGCGGTAGATCGCCGCCGCACGCAGTGTGTCCCAGTCCATACCGTCGAAGACGATCAGTACGATGTGCCGCTTGCCGGCCGCGAGCGCTTCTTTCTGCAGCCGGTGAATCAGGGCCTGATCAAAATACGTCGCGCGCTTGTTAAGCGTGTGGTGTGGCACCTGTCCGTAGAGCGCCGCGAGCTTCGCGGCGCTGCGGTACGCGCTCCGCTTGACGTTGGGCAGTTTCGTCCCATACACGTAAAGCGGAACGAGGCGATTCGAATGGGATATCCACGTCGAGTAGCGGCCTCTGGAAACACCCCAATGCCCCCATGTGGCGCGCCCTTCGAAGACAGCTTGCTTCTGCAGGGTGCGCATGGGGTCGAGGTCTTGTGCCTCATCCGCTGACGCCGGGCCGGCGATCAGCAGGGCTGCTGCGAGGAGGTGCAGGCGTCTGCGGGTTATCGTCAAGACGTATAAACTCCTGCGCGCTGATAGGATTCGTCAAGGACCTGCACGATGTGTCGCACGCCGACGCATCGGGGACGCTTCGCGACGGCGGTCTGCCATTGCATCATGCAAACGTGGTTGGCGGTGACAAGCATGCAGCGGTCATGCGAATCGTCGTCGAGAAAGGCGCTCTTCTCGCGGAGCATAGCGCCCGCGTTCTCCGGATGGGTCACGTTGTACGCGCCGCCGGAGCCGCAACAGCGGTCCGCGTTTGGCGCGAGCGACCAGGCGTTGCCAATGGCGGAGAAGATCTTCTCCGGGGGCGTGCGCACGCCCTGCCCGTGATAAAGATGACAGGGAATGTCGAAGTAAAGATGTTCGACGGCCAGTGGGCTTCCCGGGACCAGGTCCAGTTCGTTCAAGAACGATGTCAGATCGCGTGCGGGCGTGTCGATCGCATGCCCCAGTGCGAGTCCGCAGCCGGCGGCGTTGGTCACGACGCAGGGTCCGTCCGCGAACGCGGCGCGGTTGCGCGCGTCGAGTCCGGCCTTGCCGGGAAGCCCCTCGTGTTCGAGCACGGCGCCGCAACAGGTCTGTCCTTCGGGCACCGTGACCCGGCAATTGTTGGCCACGAGCACGCGAACGGTTGCATGGTTGATTTCGCGGAAGGCGGATTCCATGAGGCAGCCGGTGAACAGGGCCACCGGTGGGCCATCGGGGCTGTGCGCCGCCATCAACCGGCGCGCATAAGCGGCCGTCGATTCCAGCACCGCCGGCGCGCCGGGGAAGATAAAGCGGTGCGGGCGTAGCCCGATACGGCGCAGCGCGCGTAGCGGCGTGAGCAGGGCCGACATCAAGCGCGGGCGCTGGACCAGCCAGCCCGCCATGCGGATCGCGGGGCGCACGCGGGCGCCCGCGGCCACGCGGCGGTGGCGCGTCTCGTAGAGCAACTCGCCGTAGGGCACACCCGCGGGGCAGACCGTTTCGCAGGCCAGGCATCCGACACATTCGGCGGTATAAAAGTCCGTGTGTTCATCGACGGCGAGCCGGTCTTCGTTGATCGCGCGCCAGATCGCGAGGCGGCCGCGCGGTGAGTTGCTTTCGTCGCCCGTCAACCGATAGGTCGGACACTGTTCGAGGCAGAGCCCGCAGTGCACACAGTTCA
This sequence comes from uncultured Verrucomicrobiota bacterium, assembly GCA_913047795.1. Taxonomy (GTDB): domain Bacteria; phylum Verrucomicrobiota; class Kiritimatiellia; order CAJWTS01; family CAJWTS01; genus CAJWTS01. The sequence continues at coordinate 19,761 of CAJWTS010000027.1, forward strand.
ACAGCTTGGGCGTCTCACGCGTAATCAACTCTTCGATGCGCTTCATGGCAGGATCTTCCGGGAGTCAGGCAAGCGCGGCGAGCCTTTCGCGAAACTGGTTTTCCCACCCGGCCTGGATGGTATCATCCGGATCCGCGATGTCGGCACACTGCAGGTGGCCACCGACGGCGCCACATTCCCGGTGCCGTTCCAGCAAGGCGGACCTCAGCGCGGGATCGGTGCGGCTGGCGGGTTCATAGTGGAGGTAGCCATTACCGAGAAAGGCGTGGGCGCTGCCGCCGTGGTGCTCGACCAGCTGGCCGGCCGTTGCCAGCGCGCGCGAAAGGGTGGTCTTGATCCGAACAAACGGATCGCTCGCGGGCGTCGCGGCCTCGCCGGGTACGAGAGCCAGGCCGTGTTCATCGGCCTCGTCGGCGAGGACCCGGTCAATCGTGGCCGTCATCTCAGCCGCGCAGGAGAATTGAAGAACGAGCCGGGCGCCGTGCTCGCTGAGCTCGCCGTCGAGTGCATCCAGCACCGCGCCCCAGGCGTTGCGCACGATCGCCTTGCGGAAGGCATCCAGTGCGGCCCGCTGGCCCGTCAGTACGCGGGTCTCCCGGCACACCTCGCACGCGCGCAGGCGCAGAACCACACGCTCGACCTTGCCGAAACGGCTACCGCTGTAGCAGAGGAAACGCGTGAAATCAAAACCCGTCACGTTCTTGACAACCTGTCCGCCAATCTTGATTGGCTCCCCGCCGCTGGGCACGAAATTCATTCCGAGTACGTTGTCGGCCACGGGACCGAAGCGATAAGAGCGGGATGTAAACGGGTGATGCAGAACGAGATCACCGATCGTGGACGTGGGATCGAGGTAGAGCGGAAAGGTGAGCCCGTCGGCCGCGGCGCGTTCGTTGACCTCGGCAATGGGTGTCTCGGCGGCGACGCACATCGTCATGTCTCCGGGGTCGTAGAATAGATCGAGTGCTTTCATCGAACGGGTGCGCAACAGCCCACGAAGCTACGATGCGGATAGACCTTCTCCGGGTTAAGCTGGTGGTCGGGGTTCAAGCATTCGGCCAATGCGCTTTGCATGGCCAGTTCACGCGGGCCGAAAAACAGCGGTACGTACTCGCGCTTATCGGTCCCGATCCCGTGTTCGCCGGATAAGACGCCGCCGTTCTCGATCACGTATTCCATCAAACGCTTGCCGAGCAGCTTGACCTTGCGCAGTTCGTCGGGGTTGCGTCCGTCGAAGCTGAAGTTGGGATGCAGGTTACCATCTCCGGCGTGAAACACGCTGAAAACGGGAACATCCATCTCGTCCGCATCGGCGTACAGCTTCTCCAGCACCGCGCCAAATTTCGATCGCGGGATGACCGCATCCTGGACCATGCTGTCCGCCGATATTCTACCCAGCAATCCGCCGGAATTCTTGCGCGCGGCCCACAGCCGTTGACGCGCTTCGTCTTCGGTGGCGCTCTTGATGTCGGTGGCGCCATGTTTTCGCAGCAAGGCTTCAATCGCCGGTGCCTGGGCGTCGACCAGCGCGGCCGGCCCATCAATCTCAACCATCACGGCCCAACAGGTTGGGTCGAGTCCCACCGCCATGGGGCTCGCTTCGAGCAGCTGCACGATACGATTGTCCATCAGTTCGATCGCGACCGGAATGGACGGATGGTGCACGAGATCGACGATGGCATTCGCCGCGTCCGCCATTTTAGGAAACGCCGCCAACGATGTGCTGATCCGCTCCGGCAGGGGGATCGTGCGCAGCCAAAGCTTCGTAAAGACCCCCAGCATCCCTTCCGAGCCCACCATCAACGTTTTCCAGTCGCAACCGCCGGCCGGACCGAGCCCGCCGGCTGGGCCGCCGAGCTGTACCACGCGCCCATCGGTCAGCAGGACTTCCATGCCGAGTACGTAGTTGGCCGTGGGCCCGTACTTGAAGCAGCGCACGCCGCCGGCATTCTCCGCCACGTTCCCGCCGACGGTGCAGGTGTAGCTACTCGACGGATCGGGCGGATACAGGAGGCCGTGCGGTTTCAGCGCGGCGTTGAGGGTGTCAAGCACGACGCCCGGCTCGACCACGCAGTACATGTCGTCTTCATTGATCGCGAGGATTTTTCGCAGGCGTGAGACATGAATCACCAGTCCGCCCTGGGCGGCCACGGGACCGCCCGACAGGCTGGTGCCGGCGCCGCGCAGGATGTATGGGAAATTCCTGCCCCGACAGATCCCGATGATCTCCTTGAGCTGGTCACTGTCCGCCGGGATAACGACGGCGTCGGGTTTATAGCGGTGAAATCCGAGCGCATCGTTTTCATATGAGATGAGTGACGTCGGATCCGTCAGGACAGCGCGCGCGCCGCATAGCGCGCGGAGATCCCGAATCGTATCTGGTTGCCATTCGTCCATGTCTTAGGGTTCGGATACAGGCCGGCGGACGACCGACCCTTAAGCCGGGCCGAGACGTTCGGCGTCTCCACTCCAAAACAGGTGTTTCGTGCCGGCGTCATCCGTCATCCGTAATCGTCCGTCATCTCCCAGGCCGCCGTACGCACCCTCGACGCGATCATCGCCATCGGAGACCGCAACGCGGTGCCCACCGAGCCAGTCAAATTCGTTCCACTCCGCGATAAGGCTCGTGCGGCCGTCGCGTAGCAGGTTCGCGATTGCCTGTTCCAGATCCCGCAGCAGCGTATCGCAGACCTGCGCCACATCGTATCTGCCACCTGCGACCAGATTCATCGAGGTGGCCGGTTGGCGCAGGACGACGCCGGCGAAATCCGTGTCGCTCAGGTTGACATTTAATCCGATGCCGAGCGCGACGAGGTTCTCCGTTGGTGATCGTTCGGCGAGGATGCCCGCGATCTTCATATCGCCGGTCGCCATCACGTCGTTGGGCCACTTAAGCGCGGATCCGATATCGAAGGCGGTCAGCGTGCGGCGCACGGCGAGGGCCGCGGCTTGCGTGAGATTCGGCGCGAGGGCGGGGTCCGTGTCGCGCACGGCGACGGAAAGGGTCAGGCCGCGATCTTCGGGGGCCAGCCAGAACCGGCCGGAACGGCCCCGTCCGGCGGATTGCCGGACGGCGCGCACGACGTCGCCATGGGCGTGGTCGTCCGGCTGTTCGATGATCCGGCGGTTCGTGGAGGGGAGTGACGCATGTACGGTCAGGCGCGCACCGGACAGGCCCTTGCCTTCGTGGATCTGGGGGGATGATTCGGACATGGTCAGCAGGAGTCTACGACTGCTACGATGCCCATTCAACCCTTTCCCCTGCTCCGTTGGCGCACCAAACGACCCGTGAAAAGGAATTGATGCGCCTGCGCGTCGCGCCTAGGGTTGCTGTCTCCGCGTGGCATCGTCAATTGCAACAGGGAACTGCAGCGTGAAGGTCCGGACCACCAGACAATCCATCTGTGTCCACACGGCGACGTTTAGCGCGGCGCTGGTGACGGGTCTGATCATGGCCATCCTGGTCGGGCTCTTTCGCGCACATGATTTCGACGTCGGTATCGCCGGGGGACTGCTGGGCGGCATGTCGATCGCGTTTTACTATACGGCCATGGACTATCTCCAAACCCGCCGGAAATTCGGCGACATCGGCGCGCGCTACGATACGCGAGTAGATTATGGGTTCTGCGCATGGAAACTGATCGCCGCCGTCGCACTGGCCGTGGGCTGCGCGCCGATGATCGGACGCATCATGCTGAATGCGCTGACGGCAGGGCATTCGTATATCTGGAACCTGTATTACGATGCCGGACCACAGCACGTGGTCTTTCTCCAGAAATGGTACGACATGATGTACGGCGAAAAGAGCTACCTGATGGAGGTACGCCCCGCGCTGCGTTGGAAAATCGGCATGTCGGCGGGAACAATCTCCGGATACGCCTGGATGGCGGCGTTCGGCGTTCGCCGTCATCGACGCTTTCTGGAGGAGATGGACGATCTCGGTGTGGTGCCCCGCGATCCGGACGATTATCCCACCGCTGGATAACACCGACGGCATGCGCTATAATACAGGAATGCTGCGCAGACGACTCAACGCAACGAGGGCGGCGGCCTGTGCCCTGGCGATATCCGTCGGTCTGGCCGGCGTGAGTCTGGCTGTCGGCGACAGCCAGAAGTCGCGGCTGAAACTCGCCCGCGAGCTGCTCAAGGTCCAGGGCCTCGATGAACAGCTGGTCAAGGAGGCGCGCAGCAGTCTCTCGCAGGAGCTTCGGCGCGATCGCCAGCTTGCGCCGTATAAGAACGCGATCATGACCTTTCTCTACAAGCACGTTACGGTCGAGAAGCTGACGGACCACTACGCCGAGGTGTATGCCCGCGAGTTCACCAGCGACGAGCTCAAGGAGCTGATCAAGATCAACGAGTCGCCCACGCTACGCAAGTATATCGCCCGCCAGGCCCATCTCCAGAAGGAGATGTCCGGCATCGCCGGCAAGATCGTAGCCGAGAACCGCGGGGAACTCTCCCGGATCATTCGCGAGCGCATCAACAAGCGCAGCACCAATACGCGGCGATAGCGGCGCGCTCGATCAAACACGATCTTGTCGGTTGCAATTGCCCGGATGCCCAACTAAGGTCGCCACACGATCGCTGGAACCAACGGGGCAAGCCCATGGCCGAGTTCGCATATCCACATCTTGAAGGTCTGACCGATGCGTATGACCGCGATGGTTACGCGATCGTTCGCGGCGTTCTCGACCCGGACCTGATCGCCGAACTGGACGCACATATCGAGTGGCTGCGCGAACGGCACCCCGATCTGAAGCCCGAGGCGATCGGACACTGGCTGATTGCTGAAGACCCGTTCTGGGTGCGATTTATCAGCGATGACCGCCTGCTCAATATCGCGCAGGAGATTGTGGGGCCGGATATCGCCTTCTTTGCCGCCGACTATATCTGTAAGGCTCCGGGCACGGGTCGGCCGGTGATCTGGCACCAGGACGCGACGTATTGGCCGCTGAATCCCATGGATGTCGTGACCTTCTGGTTTGCCGTTTCGAATTCCGGTCCGGAAAACGGCGGCGTACGCGTCGTGCCGGGCTCTCACAAGGCGGGGCTTCTCGCTCATGTGGAGAGCGCCGCTGAATCGCGCAACGTATTGAACCGCGAGATCGATCCCGAAAAGATCGATGAAGATCGCGCTGTTGATCTCGTGCTCGCGCCGGGCGACATCTCAATGCACAACCCCTATATGCTGCACGGCTCCGAACCGAACAAGAGCGACCGCTGGCGGCGGGGCGGATCGATTCAGTACATGCCGGCGACCACGCAGATCGGCGAACCGGACTGGCCCAGCGCGTTCCTGCTTCGCGGCTCGCCCGTAGAGGGCATCAACACGTACCGCTCCGTGCCGAAGTATGTCGAAGGCGAACACATGGCCTTCCGTGGCTGCGAGGAATGGGGCTGATCGAGGCGTGAAGATCCTCGACGTCCAACCCACCGCCTGTCTGCGCCGTGCGTCCGGCGACGTTCTCGAACAGCAGATCCAATTGACGCTGGCCGGTGATGAGGCACGAGGCCCGGTCACGGTCCACACGCAGGCCGCCGGCCGGACGGTCGACACGGCAATCGCGAACGTTGCGGCGGGTGAGTCGACGGTGATCGCCTACCTGCCCGAGATCGAGCAATCCGCGCAGATCGTTGTGGAGGTGCGCGCCGGCAGCGACCTGCTGGCGAGCGAGGTGCGCGATTGGACGCCGCCGCGACACTGGACCGTGCATGTGACCCAGACGTCGCATCATGACGCCGGCTATACCGACCTGATGAGCAACATCTTGCCGGAGCATGCGCGTAACCTGCAGGGCTATCTCGAGATGGCGCAGACCACGGCCGATTGGGAGGAGGACGCGCAGGCGCGTATCGTGATTGAGCAGTTCTGGACGATGGACCATTTTCTACGCACGGCCCGCGAGTCGGAAGCGGACGAAATGAAGCGATTGATCCGGTCCGGCCACGTCGAGATAACGGCCATGTTCGCGAACATGGCAACCGAACTCTGTGGACACGAGACCCTGGTGCGGACCCTGTATCCCGCGGCGCGACTTGCGCGCAAACTCGGCACCACGATCTGCACCGCCGAACACAACGATATTCCCGGCGTGGTCTGGGCGCTCTCCGATCTTCTCGTCGACGCAGGCGTGAAACTCTTTGCCCCGGCCCTGCCGTTTTTTTATGGATGGGGCGGGGACGGCTATCCCGAGTTCTGGGATGGCGATGCGCTATTCGGGAACGGCCGCCTTCCCGGCGCGTTCTGGTGGGAGACGCCGACCGGCCGGCGTCTCTTGTTGTGGAGCAACAATCACGGTACGAACGGGCAACGTGATCGCACCTTCCCCGGTCTCGCGCAGCGCCTCGCGCACATCGAACAGTCCGGCTACCAACCCGCGGTCATGCGCTGGCCGGTGACCGGCAGCCAGCGCGACAACTCGCCCTACATCAACTTTGCTGAGACGATCCGCGAATGGAACGAGACCTGGGCCTTCCCGCATCTGATCTGCAGCACTAACACAAGGTTCTACGCCGATCTGATCCAACAGGTGCCGGAGGATCTGCCGGTCTTTCGCGGGGACGTAACCGGGCAGGATTACCCGACCGGCGCCAGTAGCACGGCGGCCGCGACGGCGGCGAACCGCGTCAATCACTATGCCGTCCCGCGCGCCGAAACACGCGCCGTGCTTGCGGCTGGGTGCACCCGATATACGTATCCGGCCGAACGCATCGACGCGGCATACACGCAGACGATCTGGCACGACGAACATACCTGGGGCCACCATTTCCCCTGTGGACCCGCGAACCGGGCCGGGGAGATGGAAAAAGCCGTGTACGCCTATCGCGGCGCCGCTTTCGCCCACGACGTCGAGAACAAGGCAATGGCCGCCATCGCGGATGCGGTCGAGATCGAGCAGGGCAAGGTTCACCTGGTCGTTTTCAACCCGTCACCGTATGAGCGCACGGATCTCGTGTCCCTACCGATGCGCGAAATCGAAAACTGCGGTTCCGATGTGAAGTTTCTGCGTGGCGGCGAGGATCCGCGCGCGGGGCTCAACTATCCTTTCGGGCTTGGCGACCGTTGGCATCTCAGCCCCGAACCCGACCTCGTCGCCGGCAAGTTCAATTTGGTCGACGTCGCAACCGACGAAGAGACAGCGTACTGCATCGTGCCGTTGGGCACGCCACTCGCGCCGACGCCATACGCGGCGCAGCGAATCGGGATCGGAGACGGCTCGCGGCGCTTTGGTCTGTTTGAATCGCCCGCCGGCCTCGGCAAGAATCTCGAGTTCGTCACCACCGTTCCGGCGCTCGGCTATCGGACCTTTCGCATGGAACCGGCCGGGGTGCCCGTGTCGGCGTCGCCGTCCGGCACGGACCTGTCGGCCGACGGGACCACGATTGAAAACGCGCATTATCGCATCCGCGTCGCAGATACAGGCGTGGTGGAAAGCATTTTCGACAAGGATCTCGATCGCGAACTGGTCAGCGGTGATTCAAGTTACGCATTCGGAAGGTTTATCGTGCGTGACGAGAAAGGCAACGACTATGGCGAGTCAATCCACGTGCAGCCGACCGCGAATATTGAGGGCATCCGGGCATGGGTCCATTGGCGCGGTAGCGCGCCGGGCCATCCGGTGCTGGAGCATACGATCACGCTAACGGCGGGGTTGCGACGTGTCGACTATGCCGTCTCGGTGGTTAAGGATCCGCTCCCGCATATCGAAGCGGCCATTGCCTTTCCGTTCGCCATGCCGCAGGGGCGCTTCACGATCGACGAGCCATTGCATGTTACGGATCCCGGTGCGGATCGATTGCCCGGCGCCTTCTCGAATCGATTGATCGCGCAAGATTTCGTGAAGTTGTCGGATGGCGAGATCAGCGTTCTCTGGTCCTCCCTCGACGCGCCGACGATCAGTATCGGGAAGTTCTGGCCCAACCGTGTCTCGACTGCGCACACGACCTGTCCGACGCCGGGCCTGGAGCTGCCACCGCAAACGCCCGATCAGCTGGGCGGCGGGGAGCTGTATTCGAGTGTCTGCAACAATAACTTTGGCACGAATTTTTCGGTGTCACAAGACGGTGCGCTTTTCTTCCGGTACGTATTGACCAGCGGGGCAGGCGATGCCACGCCCGGCTCCGTCGCGGCGTTTGGCCAGGAAGCCAATGTTCCGTTCTCAGGAATCTTCACCGGCCATGAGCGTGATCGCGCGCTGCCGCCCACGGCGAAGATGCTGGCGATCGATAACCCCGACGTGCGGTTCCTCGCCTTGAAACATGCGGACGATGGACGGGGGCTGATCCTGCGGCTCTGGAACCCGACGGATGATGCGCAGGCCGTCTCGGCAACGCTTGTCGGTCGCGCGATCGAACACGCCGTACGCTGTTCGGTGACGGAAGCGGACCGGGACGAAGCTGTCGCCACGGACGGCGATACCCTTTCGCTTGAGATCGCAGCCCGCGATTTCGTGACCCTGCGGCTCGTGACGGCAGACTAGCTGCCTAACACTCGACGTCTTTGCCCTCTTCGCCGAACAGGGCGAGGCGCTCTTCGGTCGTCGTCGATTCGACGTCCGTCGCGCGGTAGTGGTACTGTACCGCGCGACGCCGGAGATCCGACTGGTTGTGCGGCGTGCCGTGCGGCAGGAGACCGTCGAAGAGCAGGCATCCGCCGGGGTTTAGCGGCACCGCGACGACGTCATGTTCGGAATCGTGCAGACGACCCACGTCCGTGTCGCAGATCTGCCAGTCGCGGCGATGAAAATGAATCTGCGGTCCTTCGCGATGGCCCCTGTCCAGCACATGCATGCAGCCGTTGTCGATTACGACATCGTCCAGCGCGATCCATGCGCCGACAACCTGCGTGCCGAGGGGGAGATCAAAGTACGCGCAGTCCTGGTGCCAGGGCTTTTCGCTGCCGATGCGTGGCGGTTTCATGAGCCCCATGTCCTGGAACAGCAGAAGATCTGTTGTACCGATGATCCGGGCCAGGAGTTCCATCAAGGCGGGGTGATACGCAATCTCACGCAGGCGTGGCTCGAATTCGACAAAGAACATCAACTTGCGCAGCGTATCCTGCCGCTCGAGTCCGTCGTTGGGAGCCATCTTGGCTTCGTTTTCAGGCTCGGCCTGCCAGCTTTTAAAATCCGGGTTCTTTCCCTCGATCAGGTCGACGAACCCGTCGATCGCGGCAGCGACCGCATCGCTCGAGAACGCGTTGTCCACGGCCAGCCAGCCGTGGTCACGAAAATGCTGAATCTCGGCCTCGCCAACCGCGGAAAAACCATGGACGCGCTCCGCAACGCGGTCGTGGCGGTACAGCTCGGGATCGTGCATCTGGACCATGGGCGTTTCTCCTTTGTGTGCTGAAAGTATACCAGCTGTTCGAACGCTTGGCCAATCGGGTCAGTAGGTCGCGCGTCCGCCGCTCAGATCGAAGACGTAACCGGTTGAGAAACTGTTTTCGCGCGAGACAATAAAGGCGGACATGGCGGCGGCTTCTTCGAGCGACCCCGTACGTTTCATCGGGATGCGGTCGGTCATGTATTTCACCATTTCCGGGTCCGCCGCGTCGACCATGGGCGTGCGGATCACCGCAGGTGCAATGCCGTTTACGGTCACACCTGTTTCCGCGTATTCCTTGCCGACGCCCTTGACCAGGCCGAAGACGCCCGCTTTCGTCGCCGCGTAGCCGACCATGCCGGGGTTGCCTTCCTTGCCGCCGATCGATGCGTAGAGCAGGATGCGGCCGTAATCCTGGGCCAGCATGGGTTCGATCGCAAATTTCGTCATCAGGAAAGATCCACGCAGGTTGACCGCGTAAATTTCATCGAAGGCTGTCGTCTCGTATTCCGTGATCTTTGTATTGTTCGGGCCGACGATGCCGGCGCAGTTGACCATCACGTCCAGCTTGCCATGCTGCGCGACAACTTCGGCAATGCTGGTCTTAACCGAGTCTTCGTCCGTGATGTCGACCGCCATGGACTCGACGGGCATGCCGTCGGCCGACATGCGGTAGGCGGCTTCGTTGACTTCGTCCGCGAGGCGGTCGAAAAGCACCACCACGGCACCCTCCGAGGCCAGTCGCCGTGCAACGGCTTCGCCGATGCCGCGCGCGCCGCCGGTCACGATCGCGACCTGGTCTGTGAATCGATCGTCCATCAGGTCGCGGGGGCGTCCGCCGTTCGCGAAAAGATTAACGGGTTCTGCGCCTCGTTGTCTAGGACGTCGCCCACGCTGAGCGAGGCAAGGTAATCGGGCGGAAGAATATTCGCCTGGCCGTTGAAGGTGCTGCCCGCGGGCATGTATCCGCAGGTCATCGCGATGCGGCGGCCACGGGTCATGTTGGCGCCCGCGCCGTGCGCCGTCAGCCCGTTGTGGAAACTGCAATCGCCGGCCTTCATCGGTACCGAGACCGGATCGACATTTTTCATGTCCGGGTAGACGTCAAAGAGACTGGCCATGTTCTCGTCAATGCCCACGTTCTCGAAGCGCGCAATCTTGTGACTACCGGGCACGAACCACATGCAGCCGTTCTCCAGCGTCGCGTCCTCCAGCGCGATCCAGATCGAGATCGCGTGCTTTGAGGTAAAAGACCAGTAGGGGTCGTCAAGATGCCAGGCGGTTGGATTGCCGTACGGTTCCTTGATCAGCGTCTGGTCGTGCCAGACGCGAAAGCCGTCAACCCCCTCGAGATCGCAGACCATGCGGCCGAGTTCTGCGTCGAGCATGTATTTCTTAACCGTGTCGTTGATACGGTGCAGGTTGAGTCGTTGCGTAAAGACCTTATCGTAATAGCTCTGCTTCTTGTCTTCCCAGCCCAGGTCCTCGTCGTTGATCTTCCTACTGCCCATCTCGTCGAGTGCGTCCAGGACGCCCTGCTTTAACTCCGCGACTTCGTCGGCTGCAAGAAAGGCGGGAACGTGAAGAAACCCGTCTTGTTGATACGAGGCGATCTGTTCTTCGGTAGCGGTTGTGTTCACGGGCAGAAATTCAACCCCAAAGCCAAACCCAGCGCAACCCTTATTCCGGCTTTCTGTGTTCACTCTTTTGCGTTACGCTCCCGCGGCATGAAAATTACCGATATCGTCTGCCACGTTCTGATGATCCCCGACGTCCAGGAGGGGGATTCGGACTCCGCGCAGGACAATTTCGTGGTCGAGATCCACACTGACGAGGGCATCGTCGGCATCGGCGAATCGGACACCAATCCCTGGGCGGCGAAGGCGTTTATCGAGAGTCCCACGACGCACACGATGGGGATCGGGATCCGGGAGAAACTCATGGGCCGTGACCCGATGGATATCGAGAGCCTTTGGGACATGATGTATGTCGGCACGATGATGCCCGGGCGCCGCGGGCTCGGCGTGTCGGCCATCGGCGCGATCGATATGGCGCTCTGGGATATAAAGGGTAAGGCCCTCGGCCAGCCGTGCTGGATGCTGCTGGGCGATGCGCGCCAGGAGACGATTCGGCCTTACGCCTCGCTGCAGCCGGATGGTGGCGATCTGGATACGTACACGAAGTCGCTTCGCGACTGGGTGGTGCGCGCGAAGGAATACGGGTTCACGGCGGCCAAGCTGGAGGTCACGCTCGGTGGCCCCTATGCCCACGGCGGCCTGGACGCACCCGAGGAGAAGACGGTCGATGTCGTGGCGGCCTGTCGCGAAGCGGTTGGACCCGACTTCACGATCATGGTCGACGTGCAGTACGCCTGGCAAGACGCGCGCCAGGCCATGCGCACGCTTAAACATCTGGAGCCGCTGGATCTCTTTTTTCTCGAGACGCCGTTGAGCATCGACGATCTGGAAGGGTACGCCTACCTGCACGACAACCTCGATATTCGCATCGCCGCCGGGGAGTGGCAGACGACGCGCTTTGAGTTCATCGACCTGATGGATCGCGGTAAGATCGACGTCGCGCAACCCGACGTGGGTCGTGTCGGCGGATTGACCGAGGCACAGCGGGTCTGTCGACTGGCCGAAGATCGCGGGCGGTTGATCGTGCCGCATTGCTGGAAGTCCGGCATCGGCATCGCGGCCTCGGCGCACATGGCGTTTAATACAGCGAACTGTCCTTACATCGAGTTCCTGCCGGCCGAGCTCTGCCATTCGGTGATGCGCAAGGAACTTGTCGCCGACGAGATCTCGATCGAAGACGGCGTGATCGGCCTGCCGACAAAGCCGGGCCTCGGCGTCGAGTTGAATCGAGAGTGTCTTGAACGGTTGAAAGTGGAGTAGCGCGGGCGCCCGCTCGGCTAGAGCCGTTCCAACTCCCTGCGTAAGATCGGAGCCATGCGGGCCGTCTGAATCTCGAGACACCGCTCCCCGTATTCCGGTGAAGCCCCGGCGCGCGGATCTTCGCCGGCGACGCCGATCAGGCGCTCTTCGGGATCTTCCGGCAACCGGTCCAGATGCACCAGCTCCGGGCGCAGCGCCATCACGAGGGCCGTCTCATTGCTCGCCGCATGATCCGTCATAACCCCGTGCGTGTGGTGTTCCTCGACCGGATCGTCTTCCGGCGTGCGGGCCGTCATGCAGACCAGGCCGAAACGTTTGCGCCACTCGTCGATCTGCCCGGCAAAGTAGGTCGTTGACGGTCCGTGTCCGTGACCGACCACGATGCGGAAGCCTGCGCGCTTGAGCTGAGCCAGGGTCGCGTCGAGCATCGCAGCGAACAGATCGTCCGGAACCCAGTAGGCGCTGCCGTCCAACTGTTGCGCGTGGGGATTCTTTTCTTCGCCTTCCAGCCAGAAATCCATGCCGATCATGACCGCACCGTTCACGTCGCGCGTTCGATCGGGTCCGAGATACAACGACGGCAGCACGATCCCGCCCACTTCTTCGGCAAGGCGGCAAAAGAAAGCGTGCGATTCCAGTGCATCGGTTCCGAGTGGCAGGTGTTCGCCATGCCACTCGAGCGTGCCGAGCGGCAAGTAAGCGATCGGCGCGGTGGCTAATCGTTCGCGAAACTCGCGCGGAGCCAGTTCCTCGTAGCGCACGCTCATGGCCGTGGCCTGGCTTGCGAACGACGCCGTGCGCGTTCGGGGTATTCGATCCAGATGTCCGTCATTGACTCGAATCCGTTTTCACCACACTTCACATGGTGTGGCCGGAAGATGGCAGCATATCGAACGTTGGGCGAGTAATTCGGTGTTGCTGAAAGATCAGCGGGATCTGTGGGTGCTTCCATTTGGTGATGTGGATGGCTTGCCAGCCCAGAGCCAACTCGTCGGTTCCGTCGTGGTCTGGTACTAAATATAGGAGATTCAAAAGCCATCTTCAATTTATTCCGGCCGCCGGCCACCACAGCGCAGACACAGTGTCACATCGACGGCGAAGACCCGCGCCAATAGAGAGCTGCCCAGCCCAACCCAGCCCAACCCAGCCCAGGCGACGGCGATAGGGGGAAAGGGTAGAATCCCCCACCGATGACGCGCCCGGGAGCACAGAACGGCCCGGTACGACCAGATGCTTTTCTATCCGTCCGGCCATGCTTCCTCAGTTCAGCAGGTGCGCGTTGTATTGCCGCGCCGTGTGTTGGTAGCCACCGTAGGCCGCTTCATATAGCGGAGCCGGAGTGTAGATGTAGGCCGCGTCGCCATAAGGGTCGTAGAGCACCACTTCTTCGCGCTTGTCTCCACACACATCGGCCGGGAAGCAATGATACCAGCCCATCTTGCCTCCGGATGGAGGAGGCAATTCGGGCAGCGTCACCACCTTGCGCCCATGCCCGTCGAATAGCGCCGACGGGCTGAACAGCAAATCCCCCTCGTCGCTCCAGCGCACGGTCTCAATCCCGGTGTTGTTCGGCGATTCGGCGCTTGGGAAAACCCGTTACGGATAAGTCCCTCGCCAGATGGACAATGAGATCTTCCGCCGCTCCGTCGAGAGGATAACAAAGAGCGGCACGGGGTTCGTCCTTCACCGTGAGGACCTGGCGGAATCTTTCGAAGAGAGTGGCGCGACGAGTCGCGTGTTGCGGCCGTAGCCGAACGCCTGACTCGCGTCGGGGATACTCGGTGTGGATCTGCATCAGCACGTAGCGCGGCGCGGACTCGAATTTTTACGACTTCAGAGAGCCGCTTCTCTACGGTTGCCTTTTGTGCGGCGACGGTGACGCGCGCAAGCGCGGCGGGTTTCCAGAACGCCTGCTTGCCGACTTCCGCGACACGGACGTTCATGTTATGTGTGATGCGGTCGCGCAGTCCGCGCACGACGGCGCGCTTGTCTTTGAGTGACCGCGCGTCGGGGATACTGATCGTTGCCTCGATGACGCCGATAATCATGTAGCCACTTTCGTTCAACACGCGGGCAATCACAGGTCCGTCGTGCGTTGTGTGCATGTGGGCACGGGATCCCGTTGCGCCTGCTCACCGGGGAAGGTAAGCTGGCGATGCCAATGAAAGACAGGGACACAGGGCCTACGATCAGGAAAGCGCATGGCAGCGGCAGGTGGTTCCCGGGCACGGAGCGCGCGTTGCGGGAGGACGTTGCCGAGGCGGTTGAGAATGCGACGTTGCCGGCCGGTGGCGGCCGCGTCGTCAGCGGCATCGCCCCGCACGCCGGGTATGCCTACTCCGGGCACGTGGCAGGGCATACCTTCCGGGCGGCCCGGGACGGCGCGGCCCCCGGATACGAGCCGGAAATAGTGGTCATTCTGGGGTTTTCGCATTCGGAGTCGTTTCGCGGTGTGGCCCTGATGGATGGTGACGCGATCGAGACGCCGCTGGGCCGGGCGGCACTCGACCGCGATGCCGCGGACCTGCTCAAGCGAGACACGGCCGTGATCGTCGATGACTACGAGCGGCACATCGACGAGCATAGCGCGGAGAACGAGATCCCCTTCGCCCAATACGCCTTTCCGGGCGTACCGCTTGTCGTTGGCCTCGTTAACGGGCATGACGAACAGGTTCAGCACGACGTTGTCGACGCCTTGCGCGCGCTTGAAGCGCAACGGCGCGTGCTGCTCATCGCCAGTAGCGACATGCTGCACGATTCCAACTACGAACACGTACGCGCGACGGATGCGGCAACACTCGCGCACCTCGAAGCGATGAACATCGAAGAACTTAAGCGGACCTGGCGCCCGTCGCACCAGACTCTGTGCGGAGTTGAACCCGTATCGATCGCCGCCGCGTTTGCTGCCTCACTCGGCTGCAAAGAAGGAGCGGTCTTGTGTTACGCGAACAGCGGTGACGATCGTCCGGAGAGTCGGCACGAGTGGAACGTCGGTTACGGATCGGTTGTGTTTGTCGTCAGTTGATCGTTGCGCAATCGACGTGCGCGCGTCGATGCAACCCTCGAAAAGGGCCTTTGCCTACTTTTTTAGGCACCTATTTATTTGGTGTGAAAGTGCTCTTGTTGCGTTGACGGCGGCGCGAATATTTACAACTCTATGGCATGTTGAAAAACAGAAATGGTTTTCAACACGAGCTTCATAAAGAAGCACGAAGGAGGTGAATAGGCATGGCAAAGAAAAAGAAAAAAGCGAAAGCCAAGAAGAAGGTGGCCAAGAAGAAGGTAGCCAAGAAGGCGGCGAAGCGTAAGCCCGCTAAGAAGAAGACGAAGAAGAAGGCTGCCAAGAAGAAGACAGCTAAGAAGAAGACAGCGAAGAAGAAGGCTGCCAAGAAGAAGCCCGCTAAGAAGAAGACGAAGAAGAAGGCTGCCAAGAAGAAGACGAAGAAGAAGGCTGCTAAGAAGAAACGCTAACGAACACTTGATCCCAGGAATGGCGGTGAGGGCGGCTCAAAAGGTCACCCGAACCGCCATTTCTCTTTCCTGCGCTTGACCGTTGAATTGCGGACGCGGCGCTCGTATCATCGCGGGATGAATTCAAGCCTACGGGGAGCCCGACGATGACCTGGTTGACCCTCCTGCCGACTGCCAGTGTCGTCTTTGCCTTTAACGAATCCAACCTGGCGGGAAAGATCATCGTCTTTGTCCTGTTTCTGGGCTCGGTTTTCGCCTGGTCGATCATGCTGACCAAATTCCGCGATTTCAGCCGCGCCCGGGCCGCGACGGACCGATTTCTGGGCGCTTACCGCCGCGACGAACACCCGGTGGGCCTCTTTCTCAAGCGGGAATCCTATGCGCCCAGTCCGTTGGACGCGATTTACATGCACGCCTGCGAGGCCCTCGCAACGGCTCTGGAGGCGCGGGGCGCGGATCGGGGCGACCTCTTTATGGGCGGCGTGGGATCCACCATGCATCGCCTCGGCGAAATGCAAGTCAGCGCGGTGCGCAATGTCGCCGAACGCACGATGGCCGATGAGGCCCTCATGCTGGAGGACAGCATGGGTTTGCTTGCGACGGCGGTGACGGCCGCGCCATTCCTTGGATTGCTCGGAACGGTGTGGGGTGTGATGGAAGCGTTCAGCGGTATGGCGGCCACCGGTTCGCCGATGTTGTCAGCCGTGGCGCCCGGCATTTCCGGCGCGTTGCTGACAACGGTCGTTGGACTGCTCGTCGCGCTTCCGTCGTCAATCGGGTACAACATGTTGAGCAATAAGATTCGACGGTTCTGTGTTGAGATGGACAATTTTTCACAAGAGCTGAACCAGGACGTTGAAAGATATTTTCTGCACGAAGGCCCGAGCGATGGCGCGTAAAACGGCACTGACTTCGCTTAGCCACATCAGCGAGATTAACCTCACGCCGCTGATGGATCTATCCTTCATCCTGTTGATCACTTTTGTGATTACCTTTCCGCTGATGGAACAGGGAGTCAGTATCAATCTTCCCGCCGGTGACGCGGCACCGCTTCCAGAAGAACCCGCGCGTACGATCTCGATCAATCGCGAGGGTGACGTGTTCCTCGACGACGACCCGATCGATCATGCGGCCCTGGTCGAAGCGCTGCATGCCTTGAAGCGCGTGGATCCATCAACGCGTATTCTCCTGCGCGCGGACGAGGACCTGCGTTACAAGCACGTTATCGAACTGCTGACGCTTTTGCACAAGGCATCACTGACGCGTGTGGCATTGGTCACACAACCGGCGGACCCGTCATGAAACGCCGTGGGGCCATCGCGCTCTGGGGCGGCGTTGTCGTTGCGCACGTGGTCGTGGTGCTGGTGGTCGTGGTCTGGCCAGCGTGGCGCAAACCCCCGAAACAGGTGCCGGCGCCCATGGAGTTTGAGTTTGCCGTCGTTCAGCCGGAGCCATCGCGCGCGGCCATCGTTCCCAGGGTTCAGCAACCGGAGATTCCCCCGGAGCCGCGACCCGTAAAACGCCGTCGCCCCGTCATCGAGTCCGGGCGACGGATGCAGCGGCCCACCGATGCGGCGACGCCGAAGGCGGTCGAGCCGCCGTCGGAAGCACAGATCCGAGAAATGCTGGCCCTGAAGGCGGACGCGCCGCGGCGCGCGCCGTCGCCGCCGAATGATGACCGGGCGTTTGCGGCCCTTGTTCGCGACACGATGTATCGTGCATGGGTTCAGCCATCCAGCGGTGCCCCGGACGGCCTCGTCGTCCGAGTGACGATTCGTCTGTCCGGCACCGATTCCGTCGCCGCAGCCACGATGACGCGTTTGTCGGGCAACGCCACGATGGACGAATCGGTTGAGACGGCGCTCCGCGCTGTCAAGCGCATACCCGGGTTGTCGGCCGATTATGTGCGCCGCAACCCTTCGCTGACGATCGACTTCGAGCTGGCATCGGGGCACTAATCGTGATGCGCGGCGTGAACAGCCTTCTTGTTGTGCTGATTCTTGGCGGCGTATTTTGCGCGGCACCGGCCGCCGGGCAGGCGCCGATCATCGTGCGTAAGACGAGCGGACGCATCGCGATCAGCGTCGATGGTCTGCGCGGCTCTTCGTCTCCCGAGGCACAGCAATTCAAGCGTGTTCTCGTTGCGGATCTGGATCGCTTCAGCTGGTTCGAGGTCAATGCCCGTGGCGCCGTGGTTTTCGCCGCGGACGTGGACTCGTCGGGCGGCCGCTTGCAGGTCGCCTGTCGCGTGATGCATCGCGGCAGTCGTCGAAGCTACCTGAACCGAACGTTCGCAGGCGCGGCCTCGCAGGCGCGACAGCTCGCCCACGAGGTGCATGATGCGCTCGTCAAAGCAGTCACGGGTCGGCGCGGGATCGCCGCCACGCGGATCGTGATGATCGGCGCGGCAGGAAACCAGTCGGCCAAGGAGGTGTATCTCTGCGATGCCGACGGCGACGGATTGCAGCAGCTCACCCGCGACAAAAATGTCAGCCTGATGCCGCGCTGGGGTCCCGCGGGCGATCGTATTGTCTATACGTCGTACAAGAGCGATTTCCCCGATGCGTACATCGTGGATCTCGTATCGGGACGCCGCGAGCGCATTGCGGGCTTCCCGGGGTTGAACACCGGGGCGGAGTTTTTTCCGGACGGCGACAACATGGTTCTGACACTTTCAAAAGATGGGAATCCCGATCTTTATGCCTTGAATCTGAAGAGCCAGCGCACGACGCGATTGACACGGACGCGGAGTGCAGCGGAGACGAGCCCAACGGTATCGCCGGATGGGAATCAGATCGCGTTTGTTTCCGACACGTCCGGGCGACCGCAGATCTACATCATGAACCGGCGCGGCGGGGAACGCCGGCGTATCACCCTGCATGGTAGCGAGAACGTGGCGCCGGACTGGGGCCCGGACGGGCGCATCGTCTACAGCAGTCGGCGCTTCGGACGCTACCAGTTGTTCCTGTACGATCCGCGAACCGACAAAGAACAGGAACTCACCCAGGAAGCCGTGGACCACGAAGACCCGTCCTGGGCGCCGGATGGGCGCCACGTCTGTTACACACGCGAAGAAGCGTATCGTCAGCAGGTCTATGTCCTTGACACGATAAGTCGGCGATCGATACGTTTGACCCGATACGCGGGTTCGTGGTACGCGGCCGCATGGTCCCCCTGGTAGACATCGATTCTTATTGTTGAGGAGAGTAAAAATATGATCATTGAAAAACGAATGTTGAGCCTTGTCGCCCTTGGCCTCTGCCTGCCCCTGATAACCGGTTGCCCGAAACGTTCGGGCGACTTCGGCTCCGACGCGGATACGGATCTGCTTTCGCTTGATGGCGGCCGGGACGACATCGCGATGCTGCCGGGCAGTCGTGACTCACTGGTGGGCGCCGGCCAGCGCGATCACGGCCTGACCGCGATTCAATTCGATTACGACAGCGCCCAGATTGCGGCCTCGGAACAGGGCAAACTGCGCGTGGTCACCGAATACATGCGCCGCCAGTCGCGGGTGCGTCTCGTTGTCGAAGGTCATTGCGACGAGCGCGGTAGCCGGGAGTACAATACGGCGCTGGGCGAACGCCGGGCACTTGCTGCCCGCGCGTATCTCGTTGGACTCGGTGTTCGCGCGGACCGGATTCACACCCGTAGCTATGGCGAAGAGAAGCCCAGCGATCCGCAGCATAACGAATCCGCCTGGCGCGCGAATCGGCGCGGCGAATTTGTGATCTATAACTAGCCCGTCGGGGCTGCCCCGCCCCGACCGGGGACGGCGCCCGAGATAGGGGGGAACAGAGATGCCGGCCCTTATCAGCAGCATGATGTATATCGCTCCGGTGGCATTCTTTCCCGGGTCGCCCGGCCCGGTCGAAGTGCTCGTCGTCTGCGTTCTGATCTTGCTCCTGTTCGGCGCGCGGCGTCTGCCCGAGGTGGCACGCACGCTCGGCGCGGTCTTCACGGACCTGCGCCGCTCGGTGCAGGATTTTCGCGATCAGATCGAGAACGAAATTCCGCCACCGGACGACGCCATACCACGGACCCCGCCTGCTCGAAACGTCATTGGCGGGAGCGACGACGATGCGGCTGGCGGCGTAGCGGATGGCGATGCCGCGGCTGCTGCCGACGGGGAGACCGACGATGCCGGACGGGGATAGCGACGCGGGCCTGGTTAAGCCCTTTCTCGATCATCTGGAAGATCTGCGTGGCACGATCCTGAAGTGCCTGATCACGGTCGTGGTCGGCACGGTGGCTGCTTTTGCCCTGTCGCCGCAGGTGCTGGCGCTCTTGAAGGTTCCGCTTGAGAAGGCCGGCCGCGATCCGGAATCGTTCCTGATGGTCCTGGAGGTGATGGGTGGACTTTCGATCGCCGCGCGCATTGCGATTTGGGGCGGGATCATGATCGCGGTGCCCGCCTGCGGTTATTTTATCGCCGACTTCGTTTTCCCGGGTCTCAAGACCCACGAGCGAAACGTGGTGACGTGGTCCATGCTGCTGGCGGCGGGCTGTTTTGCGGTGGGTGTTGTCCTGGCATACGAGATGATTCTGCCGCAGGCCCTGCGCGTGCTATTCAGGATCGACGACTGGATGGGGGTCACCCGTAGTTTTGTCTCGGTCACGGACTACGTCAGCTTTCTGCTCAAGTTGCTGCTGGCGTTCGGACTCGTATTCGAGTTGCCCGTGGTGGTGCTCGCGTTGGGCCAGGTTGGCCTGGTGTCCGCGCAGCAGCTTCGCGCCGCGCGTCGCTACGTCATCGTCGGGCTCTTTGTTACGGCCATGCTGCTGACGCCGCCGGATCCCTTTACGCAGCTCGCCATGGCGGTGCCGATGGTGCTGCTCTATGAGCTATGCATCTGGCTGATCTGGATGAAGGAACGCTCGCGACCCTCTGGCAACAGCCGGGACTGAGCCCGGCCGGGGGCGGGATCAGATGTACATCGGGCCCAGCAGCTCGCAGACGCGGTAGTCGTCACCGCCGAATCGATCCCACATCGTGGGACGGAACAGGTCCTGCTTATCGACATTGTGAAAGTCGATGGGAATACGCAGCATGGCGTTCAACGTAATCATATCTGAGCCGATGAGTCCGAAGGAGTTGGCGTCGTGATTTGGGTTCATGCGCGACATGTAGTCGAAAGAAGACATGCCGTACGGAATCCAGTACGACTCGGGCCAGGTCGGGTTCGTGACCTCGCTGACGTGATCGGCGACCTTTTTCGGCAGGCTGATCGTCTCGCCTTCCACCACCGAGCATGCGATGCGGGTGTCAACCTGGCTGTAGCGGTATGCCGTCATCGGAACCCCGCCGGGTGTTCGATAGTGGCTCGACAACCCGTCACCCGGGAAATACTCAAGAATGGCGGCCATGTATTTCGTGCCGCTGGTCGCTTCATCGATCAGCTTTTTCTGGAGGGCCTTGCTGGAGCGAATCTCGTCGGCCACCTGGTGAATGCTCTTGCTGCGTCCGTTGCGAACGATCTTGAAGATATCGATTCCGAAATCGAGCGCCCCGGCACCGGAATTACGTTTATCGATGAAGCCCTCGGGCGCGATTTTGCGTATGTCGGCACCGGTTGAGGCCTTGATGCTCTTGGGCGTCCAGTTGGTTCGGATATCGGAAAAGAGCTGTGGCAGACCGGACAGCAGGTGCGCGACCAGCATGCCGATCGCGTTTTTGGAGTCGTTCTCGGTCGCGAGCATCATCGCCGGCCGGAATCCGTTCCAATCGAAGGAACTGGTCAGGATCGACTCGGTCAGGTCGAAATTAGGATTGTAGTCCGTCCATTGGCGCTGGCCCTGCGTGCCTGCCGCGATCGCGTTGTTGCCCTGCGCCAATTCGACATCGGCGCGGAATCCCTGCGCCTTGCCGACCTTGGGGTCCGCCAGGCGCGGGTTGCCGACCATCAGGTCGCGCACGATACAGGTCACCTCGACGCATCGGCGCAGCAGGTCGTTGCGCGACAGGGGGCGCTTGCCCTTGCCCCAGTCGATGTCGAACGTCTTCATGAATTTCATGCCACGCGCGACTTCCTGGTGATCGAAGAACCCGGTGTTCAGGCGGCCGAGGATGCCCGCCATGTCATACGAGACACTACCCATCCCGAAGGTGTGGTGCAGCGTGTTGCGGCG
Source organism: uncultured Verrucomicrobiota bacterium (assembly GCA_913047795.1). GTDB lineage: Bacteria > Verrucomicrobiota > Kiritimatiellia > CAJWTS01 > CAJWTS01 > CAJWTS01. Next base: position 41,585 of record CAJWTS010000027.1, read on the forward strand.
CAGGTCCGAGCCGAGAATGCCCATCGAAACCGCGCCGATGGAAAGGTAGTTCTTGCCGCGCATCTGTCCGACCGCAGCGGCACAGCGCGCGAAGCGCAGCAGGCGATCGCGAACGAGTGACGGCAACGGCTTGCGTTCGTCTTCCAGGTCGGGATTATAGATCTGGAAGATCGGGCGCTTCTTCTCGTCCATCGCCGCGCAGAATGCTTTCAGCCAGACCGCGCCCGGTCGGTCGGTCTGGTTCAAGCCGTAAGCGGCCTGCTGCCACTCCGAACTTCCGATGCCCATGCAGGCGCTCATCAACTCGTCACTGTACGCCCAGCAGCGGCTGATGAAGATGTTGGCACAGATGCCTTGCGTTGTGTAGTAGCTCTGCGCGCGCGCGCCACTGCGCGGCCCGTACACGATTTCCGGTGCAACAACGAGCCGGACCGGGGTGCCGTCCGGCAGCTTGACGTTTTTAGCGATCAGGTCATAAATCTTGGCCACGAGGCGCCAGGTGTCGGGCTGATTGCCTTCGTATGCGCCGGCCCGGCCATCGGCGACGGGCGTCAGTGCGATCGTAGGGGGGTGTCCGATCAGCGCCTGCCCGGGGTCGGCAAAACCGCGTGCGTCTGATCCAAGGGCTTCGAAATCCGGTCGGTTGGTGTCGGTACTGCTCATGTCAGGTCCTTTCCTATGCACTTAAACATTCGTTTTGCGTCCGGTATTCCCCCGGTGTAAAGTTCGTGGCTGCCGGTGCGCCGGCCATTATTAGACTAACTCGCGGCGTCAGGGCAACACGGATCTGCGCGTCCCGCGGCATTGGAGGACTGACGATGATGAATGACCCCGCCCAACCCCTATTTCTCGGCCTGGACTCCAGCACGCAGAGCTTGAAGGCCGTCGCGATCGACGCCGACCTCCGGATCGCTCACGAAGAAAGCGTGAATTTTGATGCCGACCTGCCCGATTTTGACACGCAGGGCGGAGTCCATCACGGTAGCGACGGCCTGACCGTGACATCGCCGACATTGATGTGGGTTGCTGCACTCGACCAGCTCCTCGCGCGCATGCAGAGCGCCGGCTTCGAATTTTCGCGGGTCGTGGCCATCTCCGGATCAGGCCAACAGCACGGCAGCGTTTTCCTCAGGCGCGGTGCGCGACAAACGCTTGCCCGGCTGGACCCCGACAAGCCCTTGCGCGTTCTTTTGGCGGAAGCCTTCAGCGTGGCCGACTCGCCGATCTGGATGGATTCGAGCACGGGCACCCAATGCGCGCAACGTGAAGAAGCCCTCGGCGGTGCGCAGGCTACCGCGGACCTGACCGGGTCCCGTGCCTACGAGCGGTTCACGGGCAATCAGATCGCGAAGGTCTACGAAACGCAGCCCGCGGCCTATGAGGAAACGGAGCGCATTTGCCTCGTCAGTTCCTTTATTTCCTCAATGCTTGCCGGCGATTACGTCTCGATCGACGCCGCCGACGGTGCCGGAATGAACCTGATGGATATCCGCGGCCGCACCTGGTCCCAGCCGGCGCTGGACTGTACGGCACCTGATCTACGCTCCCGACTGGGCGCCGTCGTCGCTTCGCATACGGTTGTCGGCGCGATCCACCCGTACTACGTCAATCGCTACGGTCTCTTGCCTACCTGTAAAATTATCGCGTTCTCCGGCGACAATCCCTGTAGCCTGGCGGGTCTACGCCTGCAGCACAGCGGGGACATCGCGATCAGCCTGGGCACGAGCGACACGATGTTCGGGTCGTTGACCGACCCGCAACCGTCCGCGTCGGAAGGACACATCTTTGGAAATCCGGTTGACCCCGAGGGCTACATGGCAATGGTCTGCTACAAGAACGGCTCGTTGACGCGGGAACATGTCCGCGACCATTTTGCCGACGGCACCTGGGACGGTTTCAACAACGCGCTCGCAAGGACGCCGCCCGGGAATAACGGCGCGATCGGGCTCTATATTAAGGAACCTGAAATCACGCCGCCGATCCTGAAGCCGGGAATCCATCGGTTCGATTCCAGCGGCAGTGCCGTTGATGCATTTGGTGATGGCGCCGACGTGCGTGCCGTGGTCGAAGGCCAGTTCCTGTCGATGCGGCTGCATGGCGGCAATATCGGCATTCAGCCGGAAAGCATCCTGGCCACCGGTGGCGCGTCCGCGAACGAGGCGATCGTGCGCGTGTTGTCCGATGTCTTCGGTGCCCCAGTCTACACGGCGGAGATCCCGGATACGGCGTCGCTCGGGGCCGCGTACCGCGCCCTGCATGGCTGGCGTTGTCAGCAGGCCGCGGCGTTCGTGCCCTTCAGTGACGTCATGGCTGACGCCCCCGCCTTTCGTAAGTGCGCGGACGCGGACATGGCCGCGCATGAGGTCTACACCGCGCTGCTCCCGCGCTATGTGGAACATGAGGCCGCGGTCATCGCAGGCTAGGTCCAGAAGTTTGTTTCTTTCCACTCGCCCACGACGCGTACCATTGCGCCTCCGCGATCGAGCAACCCGTCCGCATAGTGGACCATCAGCGTGTTGGGCGAGACAAAGTCGCTCACGGAGCTGTCAACGGTCTGCGATAACGCCGCGACTTCATCGCCCGGCCCGCGCTGGATGCAGGCGAAGATGAATCCGGCCGCCGTCGAGCGGCTGACGCCCGCGGCGCAATGAATCAGGATTCGGGTCGCAGCCCCCGGTGCCGCGATTCGCCGGCCGAGCGCGATCAACTCAGCAACCTGCGTTGCGGTTGGCGCCCCGGGGTGAGAGGCCATTTCCACGTCGTCGAAAGGAAAAACGTGATGACAGGCCGGTTTGATCCAGCGCGGGCGCAGGTCGTCGGGCATCGAGTCCGGGCTCAGCACGGTCACGAGTTCTTTGGGTCGAAATGCCTTCTGTTCGTGCAGGTTCGCCAGCCCGCAGATGCGCATCGTGATCATGATTTCCCTGTTTTCCTCGTTTTCTTTTTCCAGATCGGGCGCAGCATACAGGCGCTGCGCTGGCAGGTCCAGCATCGCTGGCCATCAGGGCCGCACAAGGCGCAGGTTACGGATCGTAATGGAACCGCGACCGGATTGCGGATAGAGCACGAAATACCACGCATGGATCGCGGTGGATTCGCGGAGAGAAGCCGAATAGATCCAGTCGCTTTCGGCCGACTTAAACGTCGCCAGACGCAAGTCGATGACGACGTCACGATTCTTGCCGGGCCGGATATACACGGGTGCGCTTTCGATGAACTGTTCGTCGCTGCCGAATGCCACAGCCAACCGGCAGCCGCCTTTGCTGCGGCTATCCACGTCCGCAATCAGCGCGCGGTTACGTGCGAGGGAGAAGTCCATCGCGGCCTTCGCGACGACCTTGCTGCGACGCGTCGCGACCGCTGTCCGCGCGCCACCGAACGTGATCGTGAGTGATTGATTTTCACCCACCGTGATTTTGGCCGGGATGGCATCCGTCCAGCCCTCGGGTACCGTCCACTTGTCGGCAAGTTCGAACAGCTGGAAGTCGAGCGGCGGGCGCGCGGCAATCGCGGCGCGTTCCTTGTCGGGCGAGTCGTGCTTCGCGATATTCGCGCGCATCTCGACGTCCGGAGCCGCGCCGCGATTCAGAAAATGCATCACGAGATTGATGCCCATCTGGATCGAGCCTTCCTGCATCTCGGCCGGAGACAGGTCACTCAACGATGGCATCAGCGGATGTGTCTTGGGATCGATTTCAAGCCCATCGCCATAATCGTTGCGGGTGTAGACCACGACCGGCCGGTTGCCAATATAGAGTGCCTCGAGATCATCGCTGCGGTACTTGTCGCCGGGGGGCACGGCGTAACCCTTATAGCCCTTGGTCAGGTCGTAGGGACCCTTAAACACATTGCTGTCCTTCTCGATTCGCGCCCAATCGAGTTCGGGCATAACGCGTGCAAGTTCGCGTCGTACGGCCGCGTCAAACGTATCATCACCGAGATCGGTCGAATCGTTCAGCCACAGGTAGCCGCCCCGGAAGAGATAGAGGCGCAAACGGTCGACTTCAGCCTGCGTCAGCTTGAAGTCGGCATGGCCGGTCATGAAGAGAAATGGCAGTTTATTGATAGCGGGGTCGGAGAGACGGACGGTGCGCGTGCCGATCGGCATGATGCTGCCGGTCCGCTGCTCCAGTTGGTGCGCAAGGTTGAGCATGGCCGTCTTATCGCAGTCCCAATCTCCATTGTATTGCACGGTTGCCAGGACGCTTGATCCCGTGCGTGGCGGCCCGATCGCGCGCGTGCCCATCGCGACCTGAGCAGATGTCGGCCGCGCGCCCTGCGGAGCCGTAATCGAAGGGGTTGGCCGAGCGTGTGCCAGTGTTTGGGATGACGGGTCCAGGTTCCGCGGCGCGGGGCGATTTGGCGCCGCCGCTGAGCGCAGGGGCGTGGGCGTCGTTCGGCGCACCGGCGTCGCGCCAATCGGCAGCCGGACGCCCGAGGGACTCGTTGCCGGCACGGGTGGCGCGGGAATCGAGCTCGCGCGGGGCCGCAGGATGGCCAGCGCGGCGACGCTACGCGGATAGCTGCGATTGAGGTCTTCCAGGGCCGGAGAAATACTGACGGCCCGCCGCCGTCTTTTCACGGCGACCGCCGTCTTGGCCGCGTCCATTTCGGGGGCGGTCGCACGTGTCACGGCGACCGGTTCTCCCGCTCCCCGGGTTGCCGGGGTTGTGGCCCGCCCGGGCGGAGCTGCCGTCACCGAATGCCGCGCGTGCTGGATGGGGTCGGTCCTGCCCATCGTCGCCGCCGGCGCGACGATGCGTCGGCGTGGGACATTGGGCGCGATAAGCTCGGTATCCGGCAGGCTCCGCGAGGACTGGACCATGGCCAGTTCGATCACCTGGCCCGCCACGGCAGGCCGATGCTCGGTCGCTGCGGGCCCCGTGGTTAATTCCGGCGCGTTGTCTGTGGCGACCCCTTCGGATCGTTTGCGCGCCGTCATCGCGGGCGTCGCGCGCAGATTGCCCGTCGATGCAGCACGCCGGTGGATGTCGTTCCGCGTTGGTTGCAGCGCGGTCGTCGGCGTGGTGGCCGCGGCAATTGGCGCGGCGGCGAGCGGACGAGAGTTTTCGGCCGTCGCCGCCGGGACCACGACGTGCTGCGACGCGGCACGCGGCGCGACCGACCGTTCCTTACGGGTCTCCGATTTGCGCTGGTGTGAATCATGGTGGATCTGCAGTTCAGCCGTATTCGCCTGTGAGCGCGGCACCTGTAGATCCGGACCGGTCACCTGGGGCTGTTCCGAAAGCTGCGCCGGCGCCTCGGCCTCGAGGGTACGGGCCTGCTCGTCGCGTCGCGCGGTGTCCATCGTCACTTTGGCTACCTGTATCTGCAGAACCCGCGAACGGCGGTCGACGGTTGTGCGCCGCCGATCGGCGACGGCCGGTTGTGTGGGTACATCCACGGCGTCGCGGCGTGTGCGAGCGACGGTCAGCTGCGGCCGCAGGTCCGCCGGCTTTTCTGCAAGTGCGACCAACGCTGGGGTTTCCAATTCCGGGACGGCCTCAATCGTTTCGGTCATCGTCGGCGTGTCGAGTTTCTCGACATCGGCCTCACGTTCGGACACAGGTTGCTCCATCTCGGTGTGCTTGCGCTCGGAGAGCGCGGTATCCGTTTCGATCTCCGCCGTGTCCTGTTCAACGCGCGCGAGGGTCATGTCGGGCCGCTGTTCGTCCGGATGCTCGTTGACCGCGACCACGGTCGGGGTCGGCAGTTCGGGCGTGGGGCGCGCCGTGTCCGGCTGCGTCGGCGTGTCGAGTTTCTCGACATCGGCCTCACGTTCGGACACAGGTTGCTCC
>CAJWTS010000028.1 GCA_913047795.1 uncultured Verrucomicrobiota bacterium
AAGATGGACCCCAAGATCGTGAATACAACCTTTCAGCCGAAATTCAAGGCCGTCTCCGGCAAGGGCCTGGGCGCCGGAATTGGAGCCGGATATGGCACGTCGGGGTTCGGCAAGGGAATCTCGCGCGTAAATTTTTTCGGCATTCATGCCAAGGGCGAACGTGTCGCGATATTGCTTGATGTCTCCGTCAGCATGGTGGAGGCGCAGCGGGGCGGGGCGATCGGGTACATGGCGGTCAAACAACGTATTGAAAGCATCATTAAGGCCTTGAACCCGGGCAGCCTGTTTACCCTGATTGCCTTTGCCGATGCGGCCAGGACAATCGACGACAAGATGTGGGTTGCTACGCAAAAAAACAAGACCAAGGCGCGCATCTTCGTGCGTCCATACAACACGGAGGGCAACTGGGGTCTCTCGAACGGGAACGTGCACGCCAAGAACTACGGTGTACGGGCGCTGGGTGGAACGACCCGACTGGACCTCGCCCTCACCGGTGCCATGAAAATGGGAGCCGATACCATTCTGGTGATCAGCGACGGGTTGCCGCATGTTAAAAAAGGCCTGTCGCGCGCGCAGATACAGAATCATATTGAGGAGACTGCCAATTGGAACGAAGCGCAGGCCGACGACATTGCGGCCTGGGACCAGGCCAATGCGGCCGCGCAGGTGATTGAAGAGAAGGTGTGGGTTCCGGGCCAACCGGCGCGACCCGCTCAACCAGGAAGACCCGCTCGTCCGGCCAGCAAGCAGCCTCCGAAGGAAGGCCAGCCGATTGATCGTGGATCCCCGGCGATACCTCCGCAACCTGCCCGCCCGGCAACCCCGGGATACTTTCAAATGGTTCAACATCGCGTTGGAGGTGCCGAAGGAGCACGCCCGACTCCGCCGCCGAGACCGACAGCGGGGTGGTGGACCCTCGCTGATTTCACGACGCATATCAATGGCCTGCACAAAGCGTACTACGAAAAGAAGGGGAGCAAGCCTCCGGTTGTCCATGGAATCGGATACCAGATCGACAACGATGGCAGCGCATTCCTCAAGGACTTATCAAGAATATACAAGGGGCAGTACCGACGCGTGAGGAGCCTGAAGTGAAGCCCGCCGTCATCTTCACAGTGCTGCTCTTTGTCGTGGGGATCGCCCGTGCGGAATGGCTGCAGGAAGTTGCCATATCTTCCGAACCGCCCGAGGACGGACGAGTATTGTTCACCGTGCGTATTCTTCCCAGGCAGACCCTTAACTATACTGCTTTGGAGTTTGAATGCGTGCTGCATCAAGCCTTTCCGTGGGAGGATGCCCGTGGTCGGCGCTATACGAAAATTCATGAACCGGTTACGTTTGTCTATCGGCACGCCGATGCCCAACTGGTGGACGACCTGGACGCGTACTTCAATTTTCGAGTGCCGATAAGCATCGAGCGGCTCAAGCGGAAGTACGGCGATACAACGTTCAACACGGAGGCCGGGGTTTCGGTGTCGCGCATCAAAATATCGGGACTTGAGGGCAAGAAAGAGATAGTCTGGATGCACGAATTCCCCGCCAAGGGCGTGCATAAGATCAAGGCGCCTGAAGCGGAGGACGGCAACGACCGTGAGACCGCCATTGAAGAGCCACCGCTTTGACCAGACCGGATCGCACCGGACCCGTCGTCTTTGTTGCTTATGCCTCGTGACGATGCTGGCCCTCGTATCACGCACGACGGCGGCCGATGACAGCGCGTTATTAACGGGTGACATCATCAGGCTTCGCGAGTCCTACGATTCGGCTCGCGCCGGACTGGTGACTCTCGGGACGAATGATCTGATTCAGCTTTTCCTCCGTTATCGGAAACACTATGAGACCAGCCTGACTCAGCATAAGCGCAAGGGCAACATAAGCGGAATGGGCATCAGCCGCACGGCGATACGCAAACTGAATCGAATGATCGAGGAGGTCTCGCCCGAGAAACCCTTTGCTGCCATCGGACGCGTGCGGCGAGAACTGGTAAATGAATTCGGCTTGATCGAAACGGAGGCGCTTGCTCTGCGGAAAGCGCAAGCGGGACGTGCGGCTGATCTTGAAGAATCCACCTTCCGGAAATTTATGGCGGTATACGAGAATGCCGATGCCGCTTCGGAAGATGTCTTGCGTGAGCGTTTCGCAACGGCCAAACGATCCGCGGCACGACCCGCCGCGGGCACTACTCCGTCAGGCGGAAGCACGAATGACACGACCGTGTATCCGCCGGCGGTTCTTGCCGCCAGCGGCGAAGCGCCCGTGTGGGTGACCCTGGGTTTCTGGCTGGCTGAGGTTGGATGCATGGACATCTTCGAGGTGGCCTTGACCGGAGCGGTTGACGTTGTTCGTTCGAAGGGACGACACAGCATGAATAACCTGGCGTACCAGACCGCTTATCGGCCGATCCGCCAGCTCGTTTTGTCCGAGGAGATGCAATTTCGAACCAAACCCGTTCCAGGCCGAAGGATTGCCGAGGTTGTGGACTGGCCGACCCCGCGGAATGGGTGGCAGATGAGTGTGCGCGTTCGATCGGTCGATTCGATTATGAGTCCGCACGGAATCGAGATTCAGGTGGGCATGATGATTGCGGATGCCATCGTCCCGGCGGCACGCAACGAGGCGCCTGCAAGGGCAGCGCCGGCCGTCGTCTCGGTAGCCACAACACCTCCGGGCGCAACTGTCTATGTCGACGGCGAGCGCTACCAGGAGGCTGGACGCCCGGTGCTGACGCCCTGCAAACTGATGCTCGGCGAAGGCAAACACAGCATTGTCCTGCGACGGCGCGGATATCGCGCGATTGCAATACGGAATCAGGTTGTTACCAACGGCCTGTATCTTGAACGCATCCTGACGCCCAACGTCAAAACGGTTGATACAGCAGTCGAGGTGCGCGCGAACCGAAAATGGACGCGCAGCAATGTCAGCGTCAAGAAGGGCGATCACGTGAATCTGACGGCCGCCGGCCGCTGGCACTGCGGCGATCAGGACGATACGACCGGTCCTGCTGGCTACCCCAACAACAAAAAGTATTTTAAGTACTACGTAGATGCGAAAAAATATCCGCGGCAGACACCGAAAGCTCGTTATGGCGCTTTGTTAATGCGAATTGGGCGGGAGGGTGCCATCCGTCGCGTGGGCACCTCGCTGCGTTTCGTTTCCGAGCAGGACGGCCAACTTTACTTCGACATCAACGAGGACACGACCGCGTCTATTCGCCGGGACAACGGCGGGATTCTGAGCATCCAGATTCGCCAGTCGCCCTGAATGCTGAGGAGAGGAACATGGTCGGGTCATGAATCGCCGCCGGTCCTCCTGTATAGGTCCTCATCGTAGCCGATCCCATAGACAGCACCGGAATTGACTCCGGCAAGCATGGGCTAACGTGTCGACAGGCAACAGCGAGCAGGTCAAGGATGAAGCTGCTGGTTAAGCGATTTGATGATTCGCATGACCCGGCGCGCATTGGTATGCTTGCCGGAGAGGGAAAGGACGGCGGGACTGTATCGATGGGACAGCATCAGAACATGACAGCCGTCTCCGCCTGATGGTGGCGTGAATGGATTCACCACGGGTTGACAGCTTCGTCCGAGACGTTTGGCCAGAGGAGCCCGATGTAATGCAATGCTGTTCATCTGGCAACGATTCTCGCTTACTCCAGTCTGGCACGACGTGCCTGACGAGAGTGTCGTGCTCTCAGTAGGGATTCATGTCCGCTAGCGAACCTTCACGTAAAGCAACGGCCACAGCCGGGTCAATGGCGCGACTGTTGCGCCACACGGGAATCTACGCGATTGGAACCGTTGTGGCCAAATTGAGTGGACTGCTCCTGGCGCCGCTCTACTTGGATCCCGGGTTGCTGCCGATGGAGGCCTACGGGCAACTGCAGGTGCTGGATGCGATGGCTCAGGTCGCCATTCCGTTATTCGGGCTGGGACTGGGGAGCGGGCTCCTGAAGTTCACGGCTGACTCCTGCATGAAAGACGATCACGAGGCACTCCCGCTGACGACGTTGATCGCTGCAGGCGGAATGGCGGTTCTCGCATTTCTGTGCTTCTGGTTCTCTGCGCCCCTGATCGGGCGATTCGTGTTCGGGAGTTCCGACGGAGGGCCTGTATCCAGGATGCTGGCGGCTTACGTCGGCCTGAAGGTCGTCGCTATCGTGCCCTACATGCTTCTTCGCACCCGCGAGAGAGTCGGTATCTACGTCACGGTAGTGATGCTTGAGATCGTTCTGCTGGTTGTCGGGGTCTACTATTATCTGGTCATAGATCCCATGGGCCTGGAGGGTGTCATTCGGGCGTACCTGTGGTCCTCGGGGGCGTGCACGACGTTACTGACGGCAGGCATGCTTGCACGGATCCCTTTCCGGGTACATTGGCGTCTGCTGCGTCCACTGGTGTGCTTCGGTGCGCCAATCGCCCTGTCGGGCCTTTCCTACCTGTTTTTGAATAAGGGGGATATCCTGATATTGAACTGGCTGTCCGATGCTAAGTCCGTGGGTGAATATGGCTGGGCTTCGCGACTCGGTGGCACAATCAATATGTTCTTTGTGCAAAGCCTGCAGCTTGCGTTTCACGTGATAGGAATCAAGCAGATTTCTGCTGCAGGTGGAGACGTCAGTCTTCATCGCCGTGCATTCCGGCACTGCGTAATCTGGATGGGATGGGGCGTCCTGGGGGTATCGCTTTTCTCTTACGACCTGACCGCATGCTTGACCTCGAGTCCAGACTATCCAGCAGCGACACGCATGGTATTACCCATCGCGCTCGGTTTCATGGCCTATGGGCTGAATACAATTGTCATTACCGTTCTGTACGCGAAGGGAAAGACTCGCGAAATCGCGACGGTTGTGATTGGATGCGCCTTGCTCAACATCGTCCTCAATATCGTGTTGATTCCCCATTTTGGTGCAGCGGCAGCGGCCGTGACGACATGTTTCTCCTATCTCGCACTTCTCGCCGTGATGGCGTGTCTGGCTCAGCGGCTCGTGCGCATCGATTACGCCTGGCGCTTGCTGGGATCAGTAATTCTTCTGATTGTGGTGCTGTACCTTATCGCCGAACCCTCACTGGCGTGGATGACAGGTCAGCGACTGGGCCTTCGGTTTGGTCTGATTGCGGCCTATCCCGTGCTTGTGCTTGCGTTGGGGTTATATCGCCGCGCGGAGTTGGAACGCGCCCGTCAGTGGACGCTCCAGAGACTCAGGACTTTCAACTCCGTGAATGTCCGCAGCGAGTAGCCCGTCGAATTCGTGACAAGAACGTCGGCAGAACCGGAAACCGGCAACTCCGCTGACCCCACACCTCGAAGAGAACGATGAAAGATCGCAAGAGGATATTGTTTGTTTACACGGCGTTTAGCAGCTTTGTTCAACAGGATTACGCGATCCTGTCGGAACATAATCGAGTCGATCGGTTTCAATTCCAGGGCACAAAGCGACCCGCTCGCTTTATCTACCAATTCGTTCGCCAACTGTTTCTACTGTGCTTGAGGGGATGGAGGTACGATGCCTTCTTCATCTGGTTCGCGGACTATCACTCGTTTTTGCCCGTGTTGTTCGCAAAGGTTACCGGGAAAAAAAGCTTTCTTGTGGCCGGCGGATACGATGCGACCGCCGTGGAGGCGCTTGATTATGGCCTCTTTATGAAGAGAAACGTGCGTTCCTTCATGGGCAGAAAATCGTTCGAAAACTGTACGAGAATTCTTCCCGTTGACCAGAGCCTGATCCGAAACATCAATACCTACGCGGCCGCACGTCCGTTCGAGGCGGGTATCGCCCATTTCTGCAAGGTGTCCGACGACAAATTCAACACCATCGCAACGGGCTACGACTCCGACAAATGGAAAGCCGATGAATCTGTCACCCGAGACAGTAGCGTGGTAGCAGTTGCCAGTATATTTGGAATGAACACTTGGAAGCTGAAAGGGGGGGACCTCTTGATGGATGTCGCCCGCCTGTTGCCTCAATACCATTTCTATTTCTATGGCGTGAACGAAAACGTCGGCTCGAAACTGACTGAGCAGGCTTCCATTCCCAAGAACTTTCATATCAGAGGCTACGTCGACAACAGCCAACTTCCAGGTATCTATTCGCAACACAAGGTGTTTGCGCAACTTTCCATGAGTGAGGGTTTACCGAATGCGTTGTGTGAAGCCATGCTATGTGGCTGTGTTCCCATTGGAAGTAATGTCAATGGAATCCCCGAAGTCATTGGTGAGACCGGACACGTGCTGACCGAAAGAAATGCCAGGGAGGCTTCGATCCGTATTGCCCAACTCCTGAACGCCGGGGGGAATAGCAAGCCAAGAGAGAGAATCATTCGGAACTACTCCCTCCATCAAAGGAAAAGGAAACTGCGACAGCTTATCGATGGATGAAACGATTCACCGTGGAAATCAATGTCTCCCGCAGGGGGCGCATATCCACCGGATTAGGGGGCGGATTATCCCAGTCAAATTCTATGCTCTGTTGATGATAACGAGGAGCATGGAGCCCCAGTTTCCGCGTCAGAAGGTCAATGGGGCGGTTGCTCGCATATGGGAAGGACAGATTATCGAGTCTCGTGAAATTTTCAATAAGGCCTCCGAATCGATTTCTGCTGTTTAATTGATTAAATCCAACGTCGAGAAATAACACCGGGGTCCCCATGGCTACGCAAGGTAACGCACAATGGATCCTGGATGTTACCACCAGATGAGCTCTGGCATACCGTTCGAGCAATTGTGCAGCATGTTTCAAGCGATCGGAAACGGACATGTCTGGATCATTATGGGAGTGATTCAAGTAAACGACTTTGTGCCTTAGGGAATCCGGCATCAATTTGCTCAGACATAATTGCCGGTATTTTTCCGGCAGGTCTTTTTTAATCGCATCTACAAGGATAATCTCGTCGCTCTTGCTCTTGTTCACAGATTCGTTCTGCAAGGTTAAGGTCAGACATGCGGAATGGTAGGTTTTGACATCTATTTTCTGAAACAGACGCATAGTATTGATATCGCGGCAGCCGATGGGTTCGTGCTTCTTGTAATAACCCCTGTGCCTTTCACTCACCATCACATGATCTGAATGATGGTTGTGAGTAATATGCATACTGATGAAAAGTGGATCGATCGATTTGCCCGGGGGCCAGTTTAAGGGCTGTTCCATAAACCAACCACTGCAGAGGGTCTTTACCGGGCCGCGGCTTTCAAAGGTATCCAACTGTTCTCGATCGATATAATGATCGACCTGTGGAAGCAATCTTGAGGCCGCGAGACTCTGAATGTCGTCTCCGTAATTCAGACTCTTTTTGTGTATGACAATCCCATATTCCATATCGACCCGACTACAGTGAAGATGCGGCGTGGGCTGTCTCCTGCCCTTTCATATCCGCACAGGCGGCACCGCGCCTCTGCAGGCCGACCAGCACCTCTTCCGGCCTGAGGCGATCGTCATCAATTTCGATACTGCCTCCCATGAAATCCGCGGCTTGTCTCAGGTCCTCAATTGGGTGCGCATCCACGCCAGAGGCAGCGCCGGAATTGACTCTGGCAGGCATGGCTCAGAGTGTCGATGGGGAGGCGCAATCGAGTCAAGGGTGAACCTGATTTCAAATCCGGCTTCGGGACGACGCTCGCGATCGTGCTCTTGGAATCCACTCTGGAATCGAGTGCGCTCGGGATTCGATGCTCAAGTACCGTCTAGAGCATCAGCCTCGATACTCGTCACCGCTCGACAGACCTACGTCGGATGTGCGAATGCTGAATGTTCCGACGTGACCCTCATCACTTGATCGGAAGGTCGAAATTGGCGCCATCCTTCTTGATGTCGGACGGCGCCAGGTTCACGGTCACGGGCCCGTCGTGATAGAGGTAGCCGGAGTTGTGGCTCGCGCTGCGGACGCTGTCCTTGGTTTCCTTCACCACGGCGTCCGAGAGCCCGACGATCACGGCGGTAGTTCGCCGGGACAACGGCGGAACCCTGAGCATCCAGATTCACAAATCGCTATGAATGCTGACGAGAGGAGCATGGTCGCGTCATGAATCGCCGTCGGCCCTCCTGCACCCGGCAGGATTCGAACCTGCAACATTCTGATCCGAAGTCAGATGCTCTATCCAATTGAACTACGGGTGCCGGAGGGCCCACTGCGAATGCATAGCGACCGCCAGATAAGGTCAGTAATCGTATCTCAGCGAATGTGACCATTGCAACCTTCCGATAGGATCCCGATCTTTTCCAGGGAACCAGGCGGGGCACTATCCATATTCGCGAACGATGCACGCCCATCGTCCGGACGTATCGGAAATCTGCAGCGACGCTTCTCAGCCTTCTACTTCGGGTTCACGCTGCGACCGCCTGGACTCCTGCGCTACATGTACACGCAATACGGCGTGGGCCGCCAGGCCATCGGGGTTACACCCAATAACATGGGGTGCTGACCCTCTTAATCGGCGTATCCAGTCGGATTGGTTATCTTGCAGTACAACGCTCGCGGCGGCGCTTGGTCGTTCTATCCGGGTCGATGCGCAAAGTAAGTACGGGGTCTGCCGAGGAGGAATATCCTGGAAAATTGCTGGAAGAAGATGGCGAAGTTACCCAATTGGCCATCTCTTTCAATACGATCATCACGACCGAGCGCGCTTATCACGGACCGATGGCGCGGGAGGATACGCAGCAAATGTTTCGTGAAAGGGCTGAACAATCACAGATGGATGGCGCCATCGGGAAGCATTTTATTCGACTCGTCGAGGCCGGCGGAGAACCGGCGAGGGCCGAGCTGGAAGCCGACACCTAACGGGGCGCAAGAACAGGAGGCCCGTTCGTGCGATCGCCTGTTGCCAGGGCCTTGCGCACGGCGCCAACATCAGTGGTTGGCAGATCGCATGCGAAGTTGCGGCAGATGTATGCCGTGGCTACGTCGTCGATAGGCGTCATTGGAACAGTGTATGACACCATGTTGGTAATGGACTGCTCATCGTCCGTGCGCATGATGACAACTTTGCGCGGCATGTAGCGTTCCCGGACCGCCTCCAGCATGCGATTCATCGACTCCGACTGCTCTCGTCCTGCGAGCACGATTTCAAACGTTGGGCCGACGGTGAAATCAAGGGCACACATCATCATCGCATGGTGGGAGGGGCTACGATCGACAGCCCCCGCTACGCTGCGCATGAGGTCGCGAGCCTCCTTCTCGTAGGACATATTCCCCGTCAGGCGCGAGAGACGCATCAGATTCAAGGCCGCGACGGCATTGCCGGATGGCCGGGCGCCGTCGTAGACTTCTTTGCTACGTACAAGGAGTTGCTCACTGAAGGTCGCGGTCTTGTAGAAGCCGCCGCTCGGGTCGCGAAAATACTCCCGCATGGTATCTGTCAGTTCGACTGCTTCGCGCAGATACTGTGGATCAAAGGTGGCATCATACAACTCCAGAAGACCCCAGACGAGATAGGCATAGTCCTCCAAATGACCGGTGAATGCCGCTGCACCGGCGCGGTAACGTTTAAGCAGCCGACCCTGGTCGTCCTTCAGGTTGCTCCGAACGAACGCGGCGGCGCGACGAGCCGCCGTGATGTAAGACGCCTCTCCCAATACGCGTCCCGCCTGGGCAAACGCGGCAATCATCAGGCCGTTCCAGTCGGTCAATATCTTGTCGTCTTTCAGCGGATGGATGCGCCGCTCACGTGCGTCGAAAAGCTTCTGCCGGGATTGCTCAAGGGTTCGGCCCAGTTCCTGCGGATCGAGATCCAGCGCAGCAGCGGATTCCGACAAGGAGGCCACCAGATGTGGAATACTGAGTCCAGTCCGGCGCTTGCTGGCCTCGTCGTGGAAGTTGCCTCCCTTGCTGATCTGGTAGACCGTATTGAAAACCTTGCCATCTTCTTCACCGAGCACATCGATCACCGACTGCTGATCCCAGACATAGAACTTGCCTTCTTCGCCTTCACTATCAGCATCTTCGGCGCTGTAGAAGCCGCCGTCCGGCGACGTCATATCCCGCAGAACATAGGTCAGTATCTCCCTGGCAGTGCGTGCGTACTCCGGCTTACCGCTGGCATGGTAAAGCTCGACGTACGCCATCGTGAGCATGGCCTGGTCGTAGAGCATTTTTTCAAAATGCGGTACGAGCCAGTTTTTGTCGGTCGAGTACCGGTGGAAGCCAAATCCAACGTGATCGAAGATCCCGCCACGACGCATTTCGGTCAAAGTCTTCTCGACCATGCGAATCGTCGGTTCGGCATGCGTGCGGTGCCAGTGACGTAAAAGAAAGAGCATGTTGTGCGGCACAGGAAACTTGGGGGCATGGCTGAAGCCACCGCGTTCACTATCGTGCCGTTGCGCGAACTCTGCATGTGCCCGATCGAGCGTCTTCTGATCCATGGCGCCACCGGGCTGGATGCGTGCGACCTCATTCAGTCGGCTTGTGATCGATTGAACGACCTGCATCACGCGGTCGCGATCTGTAATCCACGCTTGATTCAGCGCGGGGAGCAGTTGCAGCATCTTCTGCTTTGGGAAGTAGGTGCCTGCAAAAAATGGCTTCTTGTCCGGCGTCATGACGACAGTCATGGGCCAGCCTCCGCGCCCGGTCATGGTCTGCGTGACGGTCATGTAGACGCCGTCGATATCCGGCCGTTCTTCGCGATCAACCTTGATACAAACGAAGAATTCATTCATCAGAGCAGCAACCTGAGCGTCTTCGAAGGACTCGTGCTCCATAACGTGGCACCAATGACAGGTGGAATAGCCAACCGAGAGGAAGACCGGCTTGTTTTCACGCTGAGCCTTTTCAAAGGCCTCGGCGCCCCAGGGGTACCAATCGACCGGGTTACGCGCATGTTGCAGCAGGTAAGGGCTCTTTTCGAAAACGAGGCGATTAAAGCCTGCGCCCCCGCTTTTCGGGAGCTTGGCGATTGTTTCAGCGTCGGGGGGTGACACCCGGCCACCGTGCGTCACGGGGGCGTTCGGCGGAGTCGTCGTATCAACCTCCTCGGGTGGCCGTTCGCCGGAGCCGCGTTGCGCAGCGAAAATAAAGAGTCCGGCTCCAAGTGTAATCGCAACGAAGGCGGCGAGGATGCGAACGGCAAGGCGGCGACCCGTCATGTTGTTGCCCCGCGGGCGATCGAGTGCGAATCCGGCGACAGGGGGCAAATGACGTCTTGCGTGAAAATTAGGCCCGGGAGTTCGCAGGTCGTGATCTTCATAATTTGTGTCGGGGTGGCCGTTCGCACGCGATGCAAGTTCAGGCCAAGTCTAGCAGCGGCGTCTCCGGTCGTCCAGCGATTGGATCCCGGCTCGCGCTTACGGTATTCACGGCCGATGGTAGAGGTCATGGAGCCGGGCGCTGCGGCGCCTGCCTTCGTCCCGGAGGCTTCGCCGGAAACAGCGAAGCGAATCAAGCGTGCTTTCCAACATGGTACTCAGGCCTCGATTGTCGAGACAGGGCCGGCGGATCTCGATAGAGCGGTAGCCGGGGAAATAGTCGGCGGCCGTGACGGCATTGATGACGAATGGGGACGGGGGCGATTACGCAAGCACGCGGACCCCATTGCTTGCGGTGGCCGCTGCGGCTGATTGACGGGGTGTCAGTTGAGCTGCGCGTTGACCGGCAGATTGGAGATCATCGCGTATTCCGAACCCATTGATCGCAATATCTGGCGCCAGTGGTCGTCCGCATCGTCACAGAACACGAGGCCGGAATGCATCCTCGCGAGGTACCAGTCCTGACGATCGATCTCGGCCTGTAGCTGTCCGCTTCCCCAGCCGGAATAGCCCGCGAAGAAACGGAATTGACTGGGTCTCGCGCTGGAACTGGCCATCAAATCATTGAGTGCATGAAAATCGCCACCCCAGTAGACACCCGGTAAAATTTCACGGCTGCCGATCTCCAGGTTCTGGTTTCCGTGCAAAAAATGTAATGCGCCCGCCTGCACCGGCCCGCCTTTGAACAGGGGCGCATCCCAATCCCGCAGATTCTTGAATCCGTCGGACAACTTTAACGGCAGGGTTTGATTGAGAACCAACCCGAATGATCCCTCGTCGGTGTGTTCGCACAGCAGGATAACCGTGCGGATAAAATTTGGGTCGCGCAGGCTTCCGGCCGCGATAAGCGCAACACCGGGCATGGGCTCGATCCGATTCTCGTGGTACATCTTCTTGATAATCATTGAAACAGACACCCCAATAATCACGCTCGTCTTGTTATAAATAATAGCGCCTTCGGGTGCGCAGGTCAATCTCCAGCCGCGGCCAACTTCAATGCTGTCAACCGGGGGCCCAGGTGTTCGCAGACTCGCATTCCGGCCGGACCATGCGTGAAAATACGGGGCAGGACCACGTTGACGAATTTCGCATCGAAAGCATAGTCCGAATTGCCGACCACGTCTTCGAATGCCCCGAGAATGCGCAGGGCAAGGTCTGAAACGCCGTGATGGCTTACATTGTCCGGAGCCGAGTTTTCGTGGGCCGCGACGAGCATATCGACGAGATCGCAGAGCAGATCGTCCGTCCCGTGATCGTCATGCGCGCGATAACACGCGGTGAATTCGGGAACGCGATTCAGTATTTCACCGAAGAATTGGTGATGCGCAATTCGCTGCTCATTCATGCTCACGTTTTTGCGGTGCCCGTGTTAGCGGTGCCGAGCAAAGGGCCGCGCACCGCAACTGCGATTCATTGACCCCACGGCCGATCGTTGCGCAGATAACTTCCTGCTTCAAAGGCTGTGAAGAAATGCGGCAGCAGTGGATGTGCGATCGGCACACCGGACGAGTCCGCCTTCAGGCTCGACTCCGCGACGTAGGTCGTATGGGTGCCTCCGTCCACGAACACATGATACCAGGGCTGGTCGAGCGGCGGTTGCGTCATGTTGGATAGATACCATTCGCGACTCGCCCGGCAGTTGGCATCGTAGGCGACCACAACCCCACGATAACCATAGCGCTGATGATGAACAAGTTGGCCCGGCGCGAAGACCGGCGAAACGGGCTCGGGCGTATATTCCTCGGCGAGCTGAATCATGGTCGAACGGCCACCGCGTTATTCGTGTAGACCTGTCCTCGAACGAGACGCGATCCGGAGATTATGGGGGACAAGTACATCGGCGGGAGTATACACTTGACCCGGAACGAACGCATGCGCTTTTCACGGCGTTGCAGGTCGGCACGGGGAACGACAGATGACTGACATTGAGATTCAAAGCCTGCCCGCAATGGGCGACAATTACATCTATCTCCTGGTTTATCATGACGCGGTGATTGTCGTGGATCCCGGTGTTGCCGCCCCCGTGCAGACAACCCTGCGGGCCCAGGCGCTGAAACTGACGCATATTCTGTTGACGCATCATCACGCTGACCACACGGCCGGATGCCATGCCCTGGCGGGGGACTGCGAAGTCATTGGGCCCAAAGACACTCGTGTGCCGTGGGCTACCCGCGCGGTGGGGGAGGGTGACAGTTTCGAGATTGCTGATCTCAAATACTCCGTTTTGGACGTGCCGGGACACACCGATCCGCACCTGGCTTTTCACGTTGAGCACCATCTGTTTTGTGGAGACAGTCTGTTTGCGGGCGGATGCGGACGTCTTTTTGAGGGTTCGCCTGTTCAGATGTGGAACTCGTTACTCAAGATTCGATCCCTGGATGACGATACGATTGTCTACTGCGGGCATGAATACACCCTTAATAACCTTGAGTTCGCCGTGAGCATTGAACCCGGCAATTCGGCCCTGGCGCGGCGGCTGGAACAGGTCCGGCAGCAGCGTGAGGCCGGCGTGGCGACGGTTCCGTTCCGACTGGGGGAAGACAAATTGACCAATCCGTTCCTGCGCGTCGACGATGCCGAGCTACAGGTAGCCCTCGGTGCTACGGATGCGGTTACGGCGCTTGCGGAACTCCGAGCGCGCAAGGACCGCTGGTAACATCAGCGATCGATCGCCTCCAACAGGCGCTCGCTGATTGTATCCCAGGTATATCGGGATTGCACGTATTCCCGTCCTGCTTTTCCCATGCTGTCCCGCATCTCGGGACGGTCGAGCATGACGCAGAGCTGGGTTTCAAACTCCGGGTACGTCTGCCACCAGAGCCCCGCATTTGCATCCGCGCAATGCTGGCGCGTGACAGCGCAGTCGGAATGAACGAGTGCCGGCGTACCGGCAAGCCAGGACTCGAGCAACACGATGCCGAAACTCTCCAACCGCGACGGATGTACGAATGCGACCGCGCCTGCCATGGCTTCGAGCTTCTCGCGCTCGGTCACATAGCCGAGATCGTGAACGTATGGCCTCATCGCCGGATCGACACCAATCTCACCCTTCCCACAAAGGACGAGATGCAAATCCCTTTCCGTTCGCTCTCGGAAGGCCTGGAAATAGGCAATCAGAAGCGGCGTACCCTTGAGCCCCTCTCGGCGGCCGCTATAGATGATGTACTCAGGAATTTCCGGGTGCTTCGCTGCGAACGCAAGGGGGTCGTAGTCTCCCACTTCTAGTCCCATGCCAACCACTACACTTGACTCCGGATCCACGTCGTAGAGTTTCTGGGCAAGCGCCTGTTCGGGTGTGGTATTGAACATACACGTACGAACACTTCGAAACATTTTGCGCATGACGCTCATGTAGGCGAAACTTTCGTCATGCAGACAAGGGATCAATATTGTGCGATCGGGGAAAAGCTGGGAGGCGAAGTAGGTTAAGCCAAAGAGATAGGGACCGATCAGGATGCGATCGTATTGCTCACCATGCTCGCGCAGGTGGGCGTACAGCGCCTCGCTGCTCACGCCCTGGCTAAGCCAGGTCAGTTCATCTTCTTCCGTTCGGTCGACCTGCTTCTCAACCAGGCGTTGCGCATTAAGGAAGGCCGTGACATCGCGGGGATCGGTGGGGAAGAAGGTCACCTCGATGCCATCGATTTCGCGGGTGCCCGGCTCAATCTCGTTTTCCCATGTGAAGTGATTGGTCGCACAGGTCGTCAAGAACGAGACCTTGCGCCCGGCACGCTGGGCATGCAATGCCTGGTCGCGAATCATGGTCTCTGCGCCGCCCACGACGCCTTCGCCCGCATAACGCAACGTCACGAAACATATACGCTCTGCCGTCGGCATCTATTTGTTCTCGTCGGCCAGTCGCCGCTCGAGCTCGCGAACACGCTGATCGAGCTTCTTGAGTTTCTCGAGGTGTCGATGTTCCGAACTCTCGATGGCGGAAAGCAGAAAGCCATTCACTTGATTCTGCTGAGTCCACATGCGGTACGTGTAGAATCGAAGCAGGTTCCAGATGGTCTTCTTTAAGCGGACCAGTAGCCCGGAGAATCGCGGGCGCCGCTCGACAATCTCGAAATCATTAATGTCTACCTCGATCGCGTCGCGCAGGCAGTCCAGATAGAAATCGCTAAAGAGCTGATCGTCCTTGAAGGTATCTAGATTCAAGCGTTCGGCGCGCGCGATACGGGGATCGTCATAGGCGCCGGTCGTCATCTTGGCTTGCACCACGGCCTTGATTTCGGCTACCAACTGAGCCGAATCAACACCGTCGGCCTTAATCTCGAAAGGATCGCGTTCCATGCTCTTTAAGTACTCGCCAGTGGGTGGGGGGGTCAATCTCCGAGTTCTTCGAGAAGGATTGTGGCCGCCTTTTCAGCCGTTCCACCACTGCCGAGCGCGCGGCGTACTTCGTCCAGTCCATGCAGCATGCTGTCCCGTTTCGGACCTGGCTCTATCAGGGGCGTGAGCGCGTCGACGATCGCTTCTGCACGCGCGGCGTGCTGGATCAATTCCGGGCAAATTCGGCGACCTGCGACGACGTTAACCATCCCGACCGAATCCACGCGCACGACAAGCCGGGCCGCGAGGAAACTCAGAGCCGGCATCTTGTAAACGACGAGCATGGGACAGTTCATCAGCGCCGCCTCAATCGTCGCGGTTCCCGAGGCCACAACCGCCGCGCGCGCCTGAACAAGCACTTCGCGGGTATCGGCGGTAACAATTTGTATCTTGTCGGGACGATTCGCCGCTTCGCCGAGGTAGGATGTCATCATGGCGGCGACCTGCTCCGACGCCGCGGCAACAATGAAGCCGGCATCCGGTCGTTGTTTCTCGAGCAATTGCGCGGCGCGACAGAGCAGGGGAAAGAGGAGTCGGACTTCGCTCATTCTGCTGCCTGGAAGAAGCGCCACGTGCTCGGTCCCCGGCCAGGGCAAGGCATGTCGATCTCGGTTGCGAATCTCGGCGGCAACCTCGGCCAGCGGATGCCCCACGAAGTCGACCTTCAATGCGGTCTTCTCGAAGAGCGCCGGTTCGAAGGGGAATATGCAGATCAAGCGGTCGACAATGCGCGCGATCTTCGGAATACGGGAGCGGTGCCAGGCCCAGACCTGCGGGCAGATGTAGTAAATAACCGGCACGCCTCTTTGTTTCGCCCGGGCGGCGAAACGCAAATTGAATCCGGGATAGTCAACCAGCAGAACGGCATCCGGCTTTCGTTCATGCAGCAGGCTCATCATCTCATCCATCACGTACTGGAAGAACGACAGGCGCACAATAACGTCCGTCAGTCCCATCACGGCCATGTCGCGTGATTCAATGAGAATATCCATTCCTGTCGCGCGGAGTGCATCTCCGCCGATCCCGAAGAAGGCGACATCCGGCTCACGGCGTTGAACCGCCTCGACGAGTCTTGCGGCGTGCATATCCCCCGAGATCTCACCGGCGATCACAAGCACGCGTTTCATTGCGTTTGCCCCTCGGCTATCAGCCGACAAATCTCAGTCGCCAGGGCGAGGGCCGCGAAACCATGATGCCCTGAAACCCGAGGTTCCGACCGATGGCGCGCGCAGTCGACAAAAGCCGAAAGCTGGTTGGCGAGCGGCTCGCCCTTTTCGATCGGCACCTCGACCGGAAGTATCCGCCCGTCCTTCTTGCGGTACAGTTTCCCCTCCTGGGACTGGTAATCGAGCGAGACGTAGGAATCGGGCTGGAACAGCCGAACCTTGCGCATGTGCTCGTGGCTGACGCGGCTCGCGGTCACATTCGCGACGCAACCGCTCTCGAAGACGATACGCGCATTGGCAATGTCCTCGCTCGATGTCAGAACCGGCACGCCGATCGCGTGAACGCTACTCACTTCCGATCGCACGAGGTGCAGGATGATCTCCAGGTCATGAATCATGAGATCGAGCACGACGCTGACGTCTGTTCCACGTGGGACCTGTCCGGCGCGTGCGGGAGGGAAGGGGGCCAGCCGGATGGCCTCAATGAATCGCGGTGTTTCCAGGTGCTCCTCGAGAAAGTGCAGCACCGGGTTAAAGCGTTCGACATGCCCGACCTGCAGAACGACTTGTGCTTCCCGGGCCAAAGCGACGAGCCGCGCGGCATCCTCGGTATTGTCCGTAATCGGTTTCTCGACCAGCACATGCACCTGTTTGCCGATCAATATCTCTGCCACCGCAGCGTGGTCCGGCGTGGGCACCGCCACGCTGGCGGCATCGACCGCTTCTGCAAGGTCAACGATTGATTCGAACATACGCGTGCCGTAACGTTCGGCGATTTCCCTCGCCCGTTCTGGATCGGCGTCACACACGCCCACCAGTTCGGTCGCGTCCAGCTCGGAGTAGACACGCGCATGCCACTGGCCAAGGCTTCCGACCCCGACAACGCCGACCTTGACGGGCGTGTCCGTCATGATGCCCCTTGAATGCCGGACGCATCGACCGCGACAACGCAGATGTCGCAATCGTCGGCAAGCCTGATCACTTTTTCGCGTTCCAGGAGAATCGTCTGGCCGGCATCCACAAATAGTGCCGCGGCGCGCAGTTTGCCAAGCAGCTGCAAGGTGTGCACGCCGATCACAGGAATATCGAAGCGCATGTCGTGCCCCGCCTTGGCAGTCTTAACCACCACCAGGCCCGCGCCGGCGAGTTTCGCCGCGCGCTTGATCGCCTCATCCGTTCCCTCGAAGGCCTCGACCGCCAGGATGGTGCCCTCCTTGACCACCACGGTCTGTCCAATATCGAGGCCGCTGGTCACCTTTGCAACATGCAAGCCAAGTTCCATGTCGGCATGTTCCCGATCCGTTGGCCCCCGTCGGGAGAGTTGCCCGGCCACCGGCATGGCGGACTCCATGAACCGCGAAGCGGGCAACAATTCTATACCGATCGCTTTCAGCTCATCCGCAACCGCTCCGAAGATCGTCTCTGCGTTACGGGTCTTCAGGCGGGCCAGTAATTCTTTCATCTGGGCATCGAGGCGGACTCGGAAGAGATGCTTCGGCGCCAGTTGGCCGGCCATGACCGCCTGCACGATGCCGGCCTCTTTTAGATTCACGAGAAGACTTTCGAGCTCGCCGACGCGAATCCAGCGCACAACGGAGGCGTGCTTTTCTATGGCTCGATCGGTCTCACCCTTGAACGCAATGACGAAGAGCTCATCAACCCCCGCTTTTCGCGCACATTCGGCAAAAACAAGGGGATAGGCTCCGCGGCCGGCGATGAGTCCCAGTCGCTGTGGTACTTGACTGCTCACTGGAACCAGAAGATAAAACATGGTCCGGCGTGAAGCGATTCAATTTTGCGGAGACGCCTTGAGGCAGCGGTTCGGCTTTTTCGTGTTGCAAGTCGGCCGAACGCTATGATAGTCGATTGGAAAGCGCCTGTTTGCACCGTCTTTCGGCGACTGGAGTACAAGACCATTTATGAACTTGAAGGGACGATCTCTTACCACGCTGTTGGATCTTTCGGACGAGGAACTCCTCGGCCTCTTGAATCTTGCAGACGAATTAAAGATCAAGAAGCGCGCGGGCGTGCGCGGCGAGCTCCTTGCGGGGAAACTGATTGCCCTGCTATTCGAAAAGTCGTCGACGCGTACCCGCTGTGCCGCTATCGCTGCAGCGGTCGATGAAGGCGGCAGCGCCGAGTATCTCGACGTGGAAAAGACCCATCTGGGCAAGAAGGAATCCGTTGCAGACACCGCGCGGGTGCTGGGGCGCATGTTCGATGGGATCCTTTTTCGCGGATACAAGCAGATGACGGTCGAGACGCTCGTAAAATATGCCGGCATACCCGTATGGAACGGATTAACGGACGACCATCATCCTACCCAGATTCTTGCCGACTTGATGACATTGCGCGAAAGCATGGGCGATCTCGCGGGACTCAAGATCGCATACCTGGGTGACGGGCGGAATAACGTGGCCAGTTCCCTGATGCTCGGTTGCGCACATGCCGGCGTGAACTTCGTGAATTGTACGCCGCCTGAGCTGGCACCAACGCCGGAACTGATCAAAACTGCAACCGCAATCGCGTCCCGCAACAACTGCACGGTATCGGTTGACGCGGATCCGGAGAGCGGCGTGCAGGGGGCAAATGCGGTTTACACGGATGTCTGGATTTCGATGGGCGAAAAGACCAGTGTTGGCGCACGGGTTGAATTGCTGCGACCGTATCAGGTCAACATGGAGCTGATGCGGGCGACCGGCAATCTTGAAACGGAACGGGTCATTCTGCTTCACTGCCTTCCGGCCTTTCATGATCACAATACGGAAGTGACCGATATCTGCGGCGCCCTGGAGGTGACCGACGAGGTTTTCGAAAGCCCGTTTTCAAAGGTGTTCGATCAGGCTGAGAATCGCGTGCATACGACGAAGGCGCTCATGGTAGCCACCATGGCCGATGTGGATCATTGATGACGGACTCCCGGGCGCTGTCCGATATCGGGTGGGATGAGCTGCAGGCGCTGGACATTGCCGACCGTGCCGCGTTCTTTAACCATTCTGATGGGGAGCACCATGTGCTGATGGCCCAACAGTTCTCGCGCGAACGCATGGATGCAATAGGACATCTCGCGACCTGTATCCGGCAAATAGCGAAAGAAGAAGAGGGCGCGCGCTTCCTGCAGCATTTGCTCTGGACCAAGCGTACGATGCTTTATTTCACGCAGCCGAGCAGCCGTACATTTCTGTCCTTCTCCTCCGCCTGTCGTATTGTCGGAATGGACCGTGGCGAAGTGCGGGATATCGCGATCTCGAGCGAGGTCAAAGGCGAGACGCGCGAGGATTCCGTCCGGACCTTCAGTTCTTACTATGACATGATCATTATGCGCACCGAGATCGGCGGCTTTGCCGAGCGAATGGCCTGGCTTCTGGCGCATGCCGGCCGTCCTGTCCCGATCATCAATGCAGGCTCGGGCAGCGATCAGCACCCGACCCAGGCCCTGCTCGATATTTACACGCTGCAGCGCAGTTTCGAAAAAAGGGGCGGAATCGACGGCAAGTCCACCGTTTTTGTCGGAGACCTGATGCGCGGGCGCACCGTGCGTTCGTTGGCCCAGCTGCTGAGCGCCTACGACGACGTGCGGATGATTTTCGTGGCTCCGGACAAACTGCAGATCCGCGAAGACATCCTCGCCATGCTGCGTTCCGCAAATGTGCCATACGAATTGACGGACGACTTTGAGTCAACGATTGCGCAGGCGGATGCCATCTACATGACCCGCGTTCAGGACGAATGGGACAATACTCCCGGAGAAACCGGCTCGATTGACATCTCTCGATTCAGTTTCCGCGAAGAGCATTTGCGCGTCCTGTCACCGGACGCCGTCCTGATGCATCCGTTTCCGCGACGGCACGAAATAGAACCGCAAGTTGACCACGATCCGCGCGCGGTGTACTGGCGACAGATGCGTAATGGCATGTGGGTTCGCGCGGCATTGATCGCCGGACTCTTCGGTCGCGAGCAGGCAATTCTCGACTACCACGACGCGAACGTGTAGCACCCTTCCGCAGCGCGACCGCCTGCGACACGCGATTGACCGGATGTCGTTCGGGGTGAAGCTTCCCCTCAAATCGGGCCGATTGAAAGCAGAGGCTTCTGCCGGAATTAGCACAAGGAGCAGGAAGCAAACGAGAAAGAGTTGATCCACGGAGAGCCATAACGCATCGATCCTGAAGGAGACCGATACGGGGATGCAGCGAACGAGAACCGCAAGAAACACCGCATCAGTTCAGCGACATACTACAAACGGAAATCGGAATACGGTACGGATGGAGGTGTACGACCTGCGGGGAGCGAAGGAACTCGGACAGGAGCTGTCGCAGCTGAAGCGAACGTACAGTGCGCGGGCCCTCGAGAACGACGCGACGAGGAGTCTGATCGCAAAAGCTGAGCCGCGCGCACGTCGTGACGCGGTAGGGCAGGGGACTACGTCCGGTAATTCGGCGCTTCGCGGGTGATCTTCACGTCGTGCGGGTGTGCCTCATGCAGCCCGGCGGGAGAGATGCGTACGATGCGACCGTTC
Source organism: uncultured Verrucomicrobiota bacterium (assembly GCA_913047795.1). Taxonomy (GTDB): domain Bacteria; phylum Verrucomicrobiota; class Kiritimatiellia; order CAJWTS01; family CAJWTS01; genus CAJWTS01. The sequence continues at coordinate 21,257 of CAJWTS010000028.1, forward strand.
TTCTGTAGATCCGGGATCGATCGACAACCGCAATAACCAAGCGCAGAGGCCAGGCCGCCGCAATACTGCGTCATCACCAACTTGACTGAACCGGCATAAGGAACGAGACCCTCGACACCTTGCGGCACCAACTCCGTATCGTTGATTCCATCCTGGGCGTAACGCTGACGACTGCCGGCGCCGTCCTTCATGGCGGCGAGGCTGCCCATCCCGCGATAGACCACGTATTGCCGCCCCTGGTGTATGACCTTTTCTCCCGGACTTTCCTCTGATCCGGCCAAAACGGATCCCATCATGGCCGTGTCCGCACCGGAGACGATCGCCTTTGGCACGTCCCCCGAATGCCGTATGCCGCCGTCCGCGATCACCGGAATGCTGCCTTCGAGCGCACGCGTGCATTGGTATACCGCCGTCACCTGCGGTATACCGACACCGCAGACGACACGCGTCGTGCAGATCGATCCCGGACCGATTCCGACCTTCACGGCGTCGGCACCGGCATCTCGCAAGGCCACGGCGGCGTCGGCGGTGCCGATGTTTCCAGCCACGACGTCAATATCCGGATAGTGATCCTTGACCCAGCGCACCATCTCGATGACGCCCTGGCTGTGACCGTGCGCAGTATCGACGACAATCGCATCGACGTCTTCGTCCGCGAGTTGTTCCACGCGTTCTTCATCCGCCGGTCCTACCGCAGCACCGACCCTCAGCCGATGCCGGTCGTCGCGATTATACATCGGTTCGACGTTCTCGATCAGGGTCTTGACGTCCGTGAAGCTATACAGTCCGACAAGCTTCCCATCCTCCACGAGTGGCAGTTTGCCAAGTTTGTTCTCGATCATGATATCGTACGCTTCCCTCAGGTTGGTCGCGGGGGGCGCCGTGCGCAGCGTTGCAGTCATGATTTCGGTGACGTTGGAGGCACTGTCGCGTGCAAACTTGATGTCGGATCCCGTAAGAATGCCCGCCAGTTGCTGCTCGTCATCAAGGATCGGAAAACCACTGAAGCTGTAGCCCTTTTCTTCTTTAACCCGCAGCACGTTCTCGAGCGTGTCATGAATGCTGAAGGTGATCGGCGAACGAATCAGGCCGTGCAGATGGTGTTTCACGACGCCAACAAAGCGCGCCTGGCGGCGAGCGGTCAGATTCTTATGGATGATCCCAATACCACCCAGCAGGGCCATCGTGGTCGCCATCGGCGCCTCCGTGACCGTATCCATTGCGGAACTGACAAACGGAATGTTCAGTCTGATGCGTCGACTGAACTGCGCGCTCAGATCGGTCTCACTGGGAAGAAAGTCAGCAAACTGGGTCACCAGGCTGATATCATCGAAAGTGAGTCCCTCGTGAGGGACAGTGGCCATAAACTCGTCAAGAAAGGCATTCATTGCAGAGGAATCATCTCATTGCGTACCGTCGCTGTTGCCGGCGCATTTTGTGCAGGACACCTTCCCACGTCAAGCAAGGACTTCAGTTGACCGAAGGCGCGGGGTTTTAAAACAACAAATCATACGGTTCCTCGGCCGAGGCCCGTGCGACTTGTTTTCCTGACGTCGGAAGGGCAATCGTTGAGTTGACGAGGAATCGACCGATGCAGAGCCGCGAGACACATCGCGGGTCAGACTCGGGATCAGAACCGGTTAAATCTCCCGCCAAACAGCTAACGTCGCATAATATATCTTATGTAAAGTAGAGTGTCTAGGGATTGTGGCGGCGATCGCCAAACCCCCAAGATATGGACTTCCGTAACCCGCTATGGGGTCGGCTGGCTAGCGAATACGGCCCCAGTGTCGCCCGAACGGCCAGTATACGAATACCGCCGGCCCCACCAGGTTTCGACGCCGTACAGCGCCCCAGAAGCGACTATCAAAGCTGCTGGCGGTATTGTCGCCCATGACGAAGAATTCGTCCTCTGAGAGACTTTGCGTATCCTCCCGATGCTCGAGCACGGGGCGGGTGTTATAGTTACCCGGGAGTCGGTATCCCTCCCGGCCGCCCTCCATATTCTCGATGCGGTGGATCCCGGGGAATCCCTCCACCCGTGCGCCGTCAATATTGAGATATGGCGGATCAATTGAGACGGTTTCACCCGGTAAGCCGACGAGTCGTTTAATATAGTGTGTCTTCTGTTTCAATCCCTCCAATCCGTCAGTCGTGAATACGATGATCTCATCGCGTCGCGGCCCACGGAAATTCCAGGCAACTTTATTCACAAATAGATGATCGCCCGCCATGCGCACCGAAGACGCGATGACATCACCCTTTTCCATCAATTCGTTCGGCTTCGCGTGCTTGTACATATTCTTGTGAAGCCGATATGTGCGGGAGCCGACCTGCATGTGCTCGCGCGTGTATGTCACAATTCCGGTCGACTGGACCCGAATTTCACCATACCAGTCTCCGAATATGAGCCATCGGACAAGCTTGAGCGGCATGCGGTGCGTAACATCGGGCTGCTCGAGCGTAGCATACGTAATGCCGTTTAGCGTCGGCTGCATGGAGCCCGTGGGAATCTTGAAGGGTTGTATAAAGTAAGCACGAAACGCCATCGCGACGGCGAAGGCGACCACCAGTACATCCACGTTTTCCCTCAGTCCGGCATACGACGGCGCGGGTGCTGCCTGCTCAAGATGGGAGGACATTCGCTCCATCTCCTTGCGGCAGGCAGCCGCATCTTTCTGCGCAAGTGCTGCTCTGAGAGAAGCAATAGAGGTCCTCAATTCGTTAAGCGCATCCGGCCGCATGACGTCCTCGCGCATGTCCAAAACATGTCGCCCATGACGCAGGGCCTCGCGCACTGACTTTCGCTCTCGGCGCGTCATGTCACCTGTCCCTTCATCACGGCAAGGAAGGCCTCCTGGGGCACACTCACCTGCCCCACCTGCTTCATCCGCTTCTTGCCTTTTTTCTGTCGCTCCAGGAGTTTTCGTTTTCGCGTAATGTCGCCACCGTAACATTTGGCCGTCACGTCCTTGCGCAGGGCGCGCACTGTCTCCCGCGCAATAACGCTCTTGTTGAGCGCAGCCTGGATAGGAACCGCGAACATGTGCGGCGGAATAACTTCCTTCAAAGCCTGGCACATCTGCCGCCCGCGCGCTTCAGCACGCGAACGATGTACCATGCATGCGAATGCGTCCACCGGTTCGTGGTTCAACAGGATATCGAGACGCACGATGTCGCTCGCAACGTAACCGGTGTGATCGTAGTCCATCGACGCATATCCGCGGCTGACACTCTTCAGGACATCATGAAACTCTACAAGGATCTCATTGAGAGGCATGGTGCATGTGAGCATGACGCGTTGCGTATCGATCGATTCGGTCTTGCCTACGACCCCGCGCCGATCCTGTACAATTCGCATGATGTCGCCGATATGCTCGTTCTGGCAGAGGATAAAGGCGCGGATCATAGGCTCCTCGATCTGCTCAATACGCGTTACATCCGGGAGGCGCATGGGATTATCGATCTCAATCGATTCTCCGCCCCTGAGGTGTACCCGATAGACGACCGCCGGAAAGGTGCTGATGATGTCCAGGTCAAATTCGCGCCGCAAGCGTTCCTGGACGATCTCCATATGGAGCAGCCCCAGAAATCCACAGCGAAACCCGAACCCCAGGGCCAGCGACGTCTCCGGAATATACTCGAAAGCGCTGTCGTTCAGACCGAGTCGCTCTAGATTGAATTTAAACTTTTCATAGTCCTCGGCCGAAACCGGGTATAGCCCGCTGAAGACCATGGGCTGAATGCGCCGAAACCCGGGCAGGGCCTTATTCGCCGGCCGACTCTGATCGGTCAACGTGTCGCCGATTAAGATGTCGGCAGGATTCTTCAAGGTCCCTATCACGTACCCCACCTGCCCTGCCGACAGGGAGCCTACGCGCATCGGCTTGGGCCCAAAAATGCCCACTTCCTTGATATCGTCATCCCGTCCACTGGCCATCAGTCGCACACGCTGGCGTTCCTTGATCGAACCTTCAACCATGCGCACATAAGACACCACGCCACGGTACGCATCGTATACCGAATCGAAAACCAGAGCGCGTGTCGAGTTCTCGGTTGCATCACCCTTCGCGGCTGGCGCCGGAACCAGGTCAACGATCGCGCTCAGAACTTCCGCGACACCCTCGCCCGTTTTGGCGCTGATGCGGAGGCGCCGATCCGTGCTCAGGGCCAGCACGTCTTCAATCTGATGTGCCACACCGTCGGGATCGGCGTTCGGAAGATCGACCTTGTTGATCACGGGTATGATCTCCAGATTGTTTTCCATGGCCAGGTAGACATTGGCTACCGTTTGAGCCTCAATTCCCTGGGCGGCGTCCACGACCAACAGCGCACCTTCGCAGGCGGCCATGCTGCGCGAGACTTCATATGTGAAATCTACGTGACCCGGCGTATCGATCAGGTTAAACTCGTATTCCTGCCCGTCGGCGGCTTCGTAGCGCATTCGAACCGGTCGGGATTTGATCGTGATGCCACGTTCGCGCTCGATGTCCATGTCGTCGAGCAACTGCTCACGCATGTCACGATCTTCAACGGTTTGGGTCAATTGCATCATGCGATCGGCCAGCGTGGATTTTCCGTGGTCGATGTGGGCAATGATGCAGAAATTCCGTATCTGCGCCAATTCCATCAGCTAGTCTTCCGGGCTAGCTCATGAAGCCGTTTGATTTCGCGGGCCATGTCGCGGGCCCGGAACAGATGGGTTCCAACATCAAAGATATTTGCGCCCGCCGCCGCGCAGTCGCGAACCCGATCACGGTTGAGGCCACCGTCGACACCGATGTCGATGCGTTTGCCGTGCTCCACAGATCCGAGCCGGACATCGCTCACGGTCTTGACAGCAGAATCGATGAATTCCTGGCCGCCGAATCCGGGATGAACCGTCATGCACAGGATCTCGTCAACCGCATCCAGGTACTTGAGGGCCTCGGAAGCATCCGTGCCGGGGTTAATCGCGATTCCGGCGCGAATGCCTTCTCGATGAATTGCGGCCAGCGTGGCGCGCAGATCGCTGTCGGCCTCGACATGAATCAGGATCGTATCTGCACCAGCGCTGACAAAAGACTCGATGTGCGCATGCGGATTCGAGACCATGAGGTGAACATTCATATGCACGCCGACAGTGTGGCGCGCCATCCGTACGATGTCCTGACCCATCGACAGGTTCGGGACAAAATGCCCGTCCATCACGTCAAGGTGTATGCCGTCCGCGCCCGCGGCCACGCAACGACGTACTTCCGATTCGAGTGAACCGAAATCGGCGGCGAGCAACGACGGGTAGATACGGATCGGACGTTCCATAAAGGCAGGACATATACCATGTTTCCCTATCGGATGCTAGGGCGAGCAGAGGATGACCAGTGCCGTCTCCCTACGGCAAATACCCGACCTTCCAGAGGTAAAGGCCTTCGGGTGGCGCCGTCGGGACACGCGCCGTACGCTGTCGGCTGGCGAGTACCTCGCGGGCACTTGATGGCGACTCGGCCCCCTTCCCCACCTTGATCAGGAATCCGGCCAGACTGCGCACCATCTTGTACAAAAAGCCCTCTCCCACGGCGATAACGGTTAACTCGTGCCCGCGCTTTCGCACGTCGAGTCGTGACAGCAGTCGAGTCGTGTCGCTCGTGGTCCGATTCACATTGGCCGTAAAGGAGGCGAAATCATGGCGTCCCACCAGGCAGGAAGCCGCCGTTTGCATTCGCGTTTCATCCAGCGCGCCCGGCAGATGCGTGCGCAGGGCATGTAGATGCGGCGGCAAGACTTCATCATTCCATATGAAGTAGCGGTATTCCTTGGAGACAGCGTGTTTGCGTGCATCAAACCGCGATTCCGCCGTCGCGGTCTTCATGATCCGAATCTCGGGAGGCAGCATGGCGTTGAGCGCGCGCAGTAATGTCGCGGGATCAAAATCCCGCTCGAGATCCAGATGCACCACCTGGCCCATTGCATGCACGCCCGCGTCCGTCCGGCCGCTGGCAAATATTCGCGCCGGCCCGGAGTCGATTTTCCGAAGGGCATCCTCGATGACCGACTGCACCGTCGTGGCATTCCGCTGACGTTGCCAGCCGGCGTAATTCCGTCCGTCATAGGCCACCGTCATTCGCATGCGCCTACTCATCGTCCGGGTGCCGATACATTGCGTCCGTCTGAGCATCAAGGTAGTTCTGCAGAATGAGCTGTGCGGCCATTTTGTCGCGCACCTGCTTGCGCTTTGCGCGCGACGTGTCCGCTTCAAGCAGAACGCGCTCGGCCTCCCGTGAACTCAGCCGTTCATCCCATAAATGCAGCGGCACATCCACGGATCCACGCAAGCGCTCGATGAAGGTTTCCACTTTCAGGGCGAGTTCCGACTTCGAACCATTCATGTGCAGCGGATGACCGACCACAACGGATGTTGCGCCGGTCTCGCGCAGGAGTCGGGCCACGGCTTGACAGGCATCCGAATCGGTCTGCACCGCGACCGTCTCGAGTGAGGTCGCGATGATGCCGGTGGGATCACTGACGGCGAAGCCCAGCCGGCGCGTGCCATAATCCAGGCCAAGAATGCGGTCCATCATGATGCAGTACCCCGCCTACAGGAGATGTTCGTAGTCACCGCTCTCCCGCAATCGCGTCACCATGTCTTTCACGGCCTGCGCTTCCGCACGGGGGCAGATCAGCGTCGCGCCGTCGGCCTGGATCACCACGAGATCCCGCACACCGATCAGGGCGGTTAAGCGTCCTTCAGATACAACCACGTTGCCGGTGGCGTCGATCGTCTCGCAGTCGCCAATAATGATGTTGTCGTCAGCGTCTGCATCGAAGTGCTCGCTCAGCGCCGGCCATGAACCCACATCGCTCCAGCTGAACTCGCCCTTCGCCATGACGATGTTCTCCGCCTTCTCCATGACCGCGTAGTCGATCGAGATGGGCGTCACGTTTTTGTATTCCGTCTGCAGCTGTGCGTCGAAACCAGCACTATCGACGTGCGGTTCAATCCGGGAAGCCAATTCGGCGAGTTCAGGTTGGTGCTGCTTAAACGCGTTCTCGAGCCCGCGGACAGACCAGATAAACATGCCTGAATTCCAGAAATAGCGGCGCGCATCGAGATAAGACCGTGCCGTCGGATCATCCGGTTTCTCAACGAATCGTTGGGCACGTTGGAACGTGAGTTTCCCCGGATGCTCGACATCATTCCCCGCCTCGATATAGCCGAAGCCTGTGCTCGGAAATGTCGGCACAATGCCGATGGTTACCAGGGCCTCGTCATGACCCGCAATAACGAGGCTCTCGGCCAGTGTTTGCCGAAAGAGTTCGTCGTCGCCGATGATATGGTCCGCAGTCAAAACACAGAAAGCCGCCTCCGGGTTGCGGTGCTTCACGCAGGCGAGGCCGACAGCACAAGCGGGTGCCGTATTGCGACCGAGGGGTTCGCCGATGATCTGGTCCGCCGGAACTTCGGGCAAAGCTTCCCGAATGGCGGGGACCATGTCGTGACGTGTCACCACGAATACATGGGTCGCCGGGATCAATGACTCGATCCGGTCCAGGGTCGATCGAATCAGCGGTTTGCCTCCGAAAAGGCTCAGCAACTGTTTCGGGTGCCGCGAGGTGCTGAGCGGCCAGAACCGCTCCCCTACTCCTCCGGCCATGATGACGGCGTATGATTCAGGCATTACAATTCACGGGTCCACGGGTTCGCGCTGTCTCGATCATGATGGTTGCGTTATTCCGCATCTAAGCTCGCCTCATAAATACAGCGTAAACCGAATAATGTCAGGTCCGGATCATAGCTATACGCCAGGCGCGAACCTTGCAGCGCCCAATTTGCATGCCCGCCGGTGGCGCAGACGTGGAGCGCGCGTACACCCATATCGCGCCGGATCTCACCCAGAATCTCGCGAACCATGCCACGATATCCCAGTTCGGCGCCGATACACATCGCCGCGCGCGTACTCTTGCCCACGGCACCTACATGCCTTCGTAGCTGGACCCTCGGAAGAAGGGCTGTCTTCTCGGCGAGATAATCGGTCATGAGCGCCAGCCCCGGCGCAATCACACCCCCCACATACGCTCCCCGCGGCGATACGATATCAAAGGTCAACGCAGTTCCGAAATCCGCCACGACCACCGGCGCGCCGTAACGCATGACTGCGCCACAGGCATTGGCCAGTCGGTCCGCACCGATCGACTCCGGTCGTGGATAGTCGATATCGATATTGAGCGCTGTGCGATGCGTCACGACAAGTGGTTTCCGGCCGGTGGCGCTGCGTACGATACGCGTCCAATCCCTGGTGACGGCAGGCACGACTGAACTGATCACCGCCCCATCGATCTTCTGTTTGCGCGTGGCCCTGACAACGAGGGCCGCAGCTCGTTTCTGGTCCGCGTCGGTCGGGATAGCGCCAACGACACGAATGCGATTCGTGCTCGCGAGACCGACGCTGGTATCCGTGTTGCCGATGTCGATAAGCAGGATGCTCATGAGAGCTCCAGGTCGAGTCCAATATCTGCCGCCGCAGCGGAATGCGTCAGGCATCCAAGCGACACAGCATCGATACCCGTGGTTGCCACTTCATCGATCGTGGAGAGATTAATTCCGCCCGAGGCCTCGAGACGGCAGCCTCCGTCTCTCAGCGCGACGCAGCGGCGCATGTCGTCCGCTGACATGTTGTCGAGCAGAATCCAGTCTGGTCCGGCTCCGATCGCCTCTTCAAATTCCTCTACCGTGTCGACTTCCACCTCGACCTCCAATTCAGGATACTGTGCCCGGCAGGCAGCGAGCGCTCCGGCAAGTCCGCCGGATTCGCTGTGTCGCCAGAGCTCGCGGTGATTGTCTTTGATCATAATCATGTCGTGCAGCCCCATCCGATGGTTCGTGCCGCCGCCGCAGACGACAGCGTATTTTTCGATAGCGCGCAACCCGGGAGTCGTTTTGCGCGTGTCCCGAATCATGATCGATGCCGGAACACGCGCCACGAAGGCAGCCGTTAACGTGGCAATACCGGTCATGCGCTGCAGAAAGTTCAACGCGGTACGCTCGCCCGTCAATATCCCCGCGGCCGATCCGGAGACCGTGCCAAGCACATCGCCGTTGGCGATCGGTTCGCCGTCCGCCACCTGCGCGGCATACGCGAGACCGGGGTCGATCGTTTCAAAGACAAGCGCCGCTAAAGCATGGCCCGCGACGATCGCATCCGCGTGCGCAACGAAACGAGCGGTAGCGGCAGTCTCCTGCCTGCATATCACGCGTGTTGTCACGTCCCCGGACCGAATGTCCTCATCAAGCGCGGTGCGCACGATCGTACGAATCGAGTCGGTCATGTCCAATGGCATCAGACCCCAACCCTCAGTCGTTAATGGCTTGAATCGACCACTCTGTTTTCAGGTAGACACCCGCAAACTCTTCGCTTGCAGCCACTTCAATCGGGAAACAATTGTCGAGCCGATGATAGTTCACACTGTGGTCTGACGAGTGAACGGAGAACGACAGAAGGTATTTTCCTTTTGCGATGGAGAGCGAGGGAATGCGCAGAACCACGTATCCGTCGCCATCCAGATCCGGCATCGTGATCCGCTCCGCCTGGCAATTGCTGCCGGCAATCACCCGGCCATTGTCATCCGATATGGCAAACCCGAAGACGGGGGAAACAATCCGCGCCGAAGCATGATAGTGGATACGGACCTCAACTTCGTCGCCACACGCGAACGATTGCGACGGCTCTCCCGCCGCGTCATGAGTCTCGATGCGGGTCATCTCCATCTCTCTGCTGCCCCACTCCTTCCGCAGCCCGTCGCGATGGCGTAGCTCCGAGAGGGCCTGATATTGCGCCACCACGTTGCTCGGATTCCCCACCTGCTGTATCTCCCCATGCTCAAGCAGCATGATACGATCGCTGACCTCCTGCACCGTCTGCAAATCGTGCGAGATGATCAGCATCGATTTTCCGCGGCGCCGAAAATCCGCCATGCGGCCCAGGCATTTCATCTCGAACACGGCGTCGCCGACCGCAAGCACTTCGTCAATCAGCAGGATCTCGGGATCGACCTCAACGGCGACGGCGAAACCGAGCCGGACGTACATCCCGGAAGAGTAATGCTTCACCGGTTCATCGATATATTCATGCAGCTCGGCGAAATCGACAATGGCATCGAAACGCTCCTCCATCCGTGTGCGCGGAATTCCCATGATTGCACCGGCCAGGAAGACATTCTCACGCCCCGACAAATCGGGGTGAAAACCGGCGCCGAGCTCCAGCAGGGACGAGATGCTCCCTTCGGTTCGAATCGTGCCGGAGGTTGGGTACATGGTGCTCGCAATGAGAGCGAGCAGCGTGCTTTTGCCTGCACCGTTGGCACCGATTATCCCGACCGTCTCCCCCTTTTTGACATTGAAGCTCGCGTTCTTCAGGGCCCAGAACGCCTCGCGGTGATCACGTGATCGAAGGAGATCCAGGGCCGCGCTCTTCAATGTCCGCGTGCCGCCCGAAAGTCGGAAGCACTTCGAGACGTTGTCTACTTCGATGGCGTGTTTCATGAGTCGGGTTCCCCCGCTTCATTGCAATTCGAATCTACATGGCCGATCGTCCTCATAATTCGTCCGCGAATCCTCGTTCGGCACGTTGAAAAATAAGGATACCAACGGCCAGAACCCCCCAGCAGATCGCGTGCGACATCGTCACCAGTTGAGGCGCGATGATGTCCTCCGACATGAGGACCCAGCGATAGGCGGTGACAAGACCCGTCATCGGATTAAGAAAAGCAGCTTTCTGCAGCGTGGGGCTGACTTGATCAAAGACAAAACTGATCGGATAGATAATAGGCGTCATGAAGAACCAGGCCAACTTGACGACCGCCAGAATATGTTCCGTGTCCCGAAAGTATACGTTCATGGCGGAAATGATCAGGGCCAGCCCCAGACACAGTGCCGTCTGGGAGAGCACAAAGACAGGTAAGAGCCACAAATGTTGCGGCGAGACGCGGGCGAAAATCAGATAGCATCCAAGAATAATCAGGGAGAGCACAAAATTAACCAGATTGGACAACACCATTGCCACGGGCAACGTTGGCCTCGAAAAGGAGGTCTTCTTGATCAGGTTGGTATTTCCGATAACGGCGTAGAGCGAGTCGCCGAGGCACATATCGAGAAAACTCCAAACAATAACGCCCGACACGAGCAGCGGCAGCGCAATGGCCACCTTTAGGAGCCCGAGAAACATCGCGTAAATTCCGATGAACAATATCGGATTAAGCAACGTCCACACGAATCCGAGGATCGAACTCTTGTAGCGGATCTTAATATTGCGCGCCACGAGGAGCTGCAGTAGCTCCCGGTTACGCCAAAGGTCATGAAGAAAACGATTCATCTCGATCAGGGGGATTATGACCCGTCATTTCGCAAATTCAAACTCGGACTAACCCCCTCATCGCGTCTCTATTGCTGTGATCGACTACAATCCTCGCGTAGAATAACCGTTTTCAGTAGCCTGACTGACCACCGGGTGGTACGCGACTTGTTCGTCCGGCCGTTGGCGGAGCAATCAATGGACCCCATTCGACACCGCGATCTTAAGCACTGGCGCAAGATCGTCACCGCCTTCGCGCTTGGATTGCTCCTGCTATGGATCGCGTTTCGGTTTCGCCAATTGACGGACTCCGGCTGGCGTCTCCTCCATTTCTGCATCGGCGTCCTGTTCGTCTACCTGATCATGTCGCGACGGCACCGTGGTGCACGCATCTGGGTGCGCTCCTCGCGCCGCATCGTCGTGATCGGCGCCGGCGGGGCACTGCTGTATCTCCTCGGCCTCGCGATCCGGGGCGACCCGTTTCAATGGATCGGTCTTTTGCTTGTTGTTTACGCCTGTCTGACCTGGTCTCTGCCGGCGGGATACCACCCCCATCTGGTTCGTGCCCTGTTCCTGTTCTATTGGATTCATCCGTTGCCGACCCGGATCTTCGAGAAGCTACAGCTGGTGATGCAGAAACTTTCCGTCGTGGGCGGTGAAGGGGTTGCGCATATCCTGAATCTGCGTGTCTGGGCGGATGGCATCATCATCCGCGCGGGTTATCACGATTTCGAGATCCCGGCAGCCTCTAGCGGCATGCAGACGGCAACGACGATCATGTTGTGCGCATTGGGTGCCGGCTTTTACTACCGCTGGCGCCCGCGCCCGATCATCGCATTAATACTTCTCGGTTTGACGCAGGTGCTCGTGCTGAACATCGCGCGGATTGCCACGATGTTGACCGTGGCCGCGAACAAGCCCCTCGAGTGGTCGTCGACCTTCCTGCACGACACGACCGGCAGCTTTTTTTTGACGGCAATCCTCCTGTTGTATGTTGAGATCATGTTCGTCAATTGGTGCATGTTGCAGCGTAAGCACATTCGGTCGGGCATGGACAGATCCGTAGATGTGGCGCAGATACGCCAGAACAGGCACGACGGGCGGCAGAGAACTTCGTGGACGGGCATCGGGGTGCTAGTTGCAATTATTGTTCTGCTCGGCATGGCGGGCGCGATTTACAAACATCGCCCAACTCACCGGGCGGCCATGATCGCGGGGACGGTTGAGGGCCTGCTCGCACGAGATCTCTCCGCCGCGGAAGGTGCCGCGCGTGTAGCCATCAGGCTTCATCCCACGCACAGCGCACACCAGATGCTTTGTGCGCACGCACTTCTCACTCAGGGCAAATATACAGCCGGACTCGAATTGCTGGACCAGGTGCCGCTCGATTTCCGCGGTCTGGAGTATACGGCCATGCGGGTCCAGGGCCTATTCGCGGCTAATCGGGAGGCAGAATGCCAGTCTGTCGTGGATGATCTACCGACCGTACAACGCCGGTATCCGGGCATCGCCATCACGGCCGCGGAACTGGCAACGCGACAGGATGATCCCGACGCGGTCGTGGAAAATCTTCACAACGCGATTCGCGCGGGGCACCTGGTTGAGCGCGTTCGCGGGCATTATCGCTACCTGGCCCGCCATAAGCGCTGGAAATCGATTGCCGACATCGACACCGGCGCTCCGTTCGTCGATGCCGATACCTTACGTATTGCCGTCACGGCGCATCTGCTCCTGAACAATACGCACCGAGCGGAGAAGATCCTGCGCGCCAATGAAGGGCTCTGGGAGAAAGACTTGCGTTTCATCACGCACCTGCAAGCGCTTGCTTTGCGCAGACCACACGGACAATGGGCAAACATTTACACGCACATCGTCCTGGATCGTCTCGCAGATTGGCCCTTCGACGAACTCCTGGATACGATCGAGCCCATGTTCGCTCTCTATCGTCCGAACGTTGCATGGACCCTCTATAACCGCATCGTTAAGGAAGCACCCGATCATCCTGGAGTCCACTTTATCGCCGCCCGCTTCGCTCATCAGTGGTTCACGTTTTATAGATCTGCGATCGATGTAGCGTCCGCCGGCCTCGGGGAGACCGTGGACCTGCGCGCCGAAGCAGCAATACTCGGAAGCTACGACGCCATCGATCCCCTGCCCGATCCCATTCCGCTCGCAAATGATCTCGTCGACGCCAACATTGATGCCTTTGTGTCGGATCGCATGACGCGATCCTTCGCTGCCTTCGAGCGTTGGTCGGAAAAGGATGCAGGCTTTTATCGTACCGAGATGATGCGCGGCGAGGCGCTGACCATGGGGGGGCATTATGCACAAGCCCACGCCGTTATTGACCGCATCGATCATGAATATCCGGAGCGTCGAATCGAGGTTCTGATTTGCCGGGTGCGGCTTTTCGATCTCGAAGAAAATTGGGGCCAAACGTATGGCTCAATTAAGGAGCTTTATGACTTGGACCGGTTTCCGCTGGCTTCGTTGAACGTCGTGTTGATTAACGCCTTGCTGCAACTCGACCTCGCCGTCTACGCCATGGAGGTCGCGCGGGAGTCCATTCGTGCCTTCCCGGATTCCGTGCAGATGAAACTCTCCCTGGCGGCCACATGGAAGGCCCTTGGGTTCGACGAGGATGCCCTCTTCATCGCTCGCAAGTATCCGGTGGATCAACCCTCCCCGGCCATCGCGAGATTGATTGAGGCAGCTGGACGCCTTTCCGATACCGCTAATATGAGCCGCACCGTCGCGATTGACCCGGCCCCGGAAAAGTCGTTGCGATCGATGCGGTTGCCAGCCGCGGAACGGGCTGTCATCTGGCCGGAACGGCATACGCCTTCCCCGGGGGAAACCGCCGAGATCGTCGATCAACTTCGCGACAAAGCCGCCGCGGCTAACCATCCCTACCGGAGGGCGCTCTATTGCCTCAAGCTGGAATGGCATACAACCGGTGGCCAGGGCGCAAGTGGTGAGCCTGATACCTGGGCTGCAATCGGTGCCGACTCTTTCGAGAAGTCATCGGCTCTGCATAAACTCGGCATGTTGCACGCGCGCAGCGGGGATTTTGCGCGCGCGGGCGAGGCCATCGACCGCGCCCTGGACCTGACCCCTCGCTCGCCAATTCTCTGGCGCCAGCGGGTGGCCACGTCCGGGGGCGAGGTCTCTATCGTCCGGCAGGCCCGCCTGCACTGCGCAGATGATCCAGAATTGTTTCTCGCCCATCTTGTTGTTGGCCTGCGCGAGCCCCTTGCCGGTATCGATGTTCACGGCGATCTCCTGCGCGCCGCAAAGGCCGGCTCTTTTTCTGCCGGCACCATCATTCGGGCAGCGGACATGCTCTTTCGTCACGATCAACCCGGAATCGCACTAGAGGCCGTGCAATCCGTCGTCCGCCAGAATGAGAACTATCTCCCTGCATATTTACTCGGCATACGCGCCGCCACGGCGGCCAGGGATAAGGAAACGGCATACCGCTTTGCGATACGCGCCGCAGACCTCAGTACCAATCCCTGGCCGTTGCGCAAAATCATCGTGCGACTGAAGATGTCCAGCGAAGCCTTTGATCTCGATCTGACCCAGCGATTGCGCAGGCTGGTCGCAGCCTTTCCAGCAGAACCGGAATGGAGTGAGCGCCTGGGCCGGGTTCTCTTTGAGCAGGGCGCTCTCGAGGACGCACGGCGCGTCTACACTCAACATGTCAGCCGCCATGATAAGCCGATGAAAGCCGGGAGCTATGTTCGTGCAGGGGAATCGGCCAGGACAGCGGGTCACGCCGGCGACGCGTTGAAGATACTGCGTACCGGCCAGGTGCATTACCCTGACGATCTGCATATCGCCAACAACCTTCTTTACACGATGGCCGTGGCCGGGGTTGACATGGGAGACGCCAATCAGAGAATCGAACGGCTTTTGGCCCTCGGCGAGTCAGCGGCGGTCTACGACACCGTTGCAATCGTCTACCACGTAACCGGTCAACGCGCGGAAGCGCAACGCTATTTGGCCAAGGCGATCGCGACGGTTTCGCCGGACGCTGACGAGTGGGAGGAAATCATGACCAATGGTGCGGAGATGTATTTTGCCTGGGGCGATACCGCGCGTGCCAAAGAAATTACCGCTAACCTCTTGAAGCGTCCGGCGAAACACGAGTTGAATCGGCAGCGCTTGCGACGGCTAATCGCTCGCATCCAGAGCAACGATAGACCGCAGCCAGCGCCCGCGCAGTAAAGCACCAGCGCGTATGGCGCCGTAACATGCCCCTTCCGAAAAAAGAACCCGCCCTCCGACCTGAATCGGAGAACGGGTTCCACGAATGCTGTGCGTGCTATTCCTCACGCTCGCACGGTGAATACGATAGCCGTACTGACCACAGACGAATAGGATATAATTCGCTTAACTTTCAGATAAATTTTCATGCCAACCTCTGACCCCTGCCCAGTTTATCGGCTTTCCAGCCGAGAATAGAGAAGACAAGAAACCTGCTATACTCCGACACATGCAGTCCCCTCTCTCACAGAAACGCTTGCGACGCCTATTATTATCAGTCGCGGCACCCATCATATTCTTTGGGGTGCTTGAGTTGCTGCTCCGAGTGACCGGCGTCGGGTACCCGCCCGGCTATGTCGTGCATCGGATGATAGACGGAAAGGCCCTCCTTACGAGTAACCCGGATTTCGGGAAACGATTTTTCGATGCTCGTCGTAGCCGCAACCCGCCCCTCTTTGCGGTCAAGGCAAATAGAGACCCGGGTACCTTTCGGGTTGTTGTATTGGGTGGATCGGCGGCGATGGGTGACCCCTACCCCTCCGCCGGTGTCCCCCGTATGATCGAGGCGATGCTGACGGCAAGGCACCCTGGTAACCCCGTCGAGGTAATCAATGCCGCGATGACGGCGATCAACTCGCACGTCGTACGAACAATCGCGCGCGATTGCCGGCGCCTGGAACCCGATGCAATCATCATCTGGATGGGTAACAACGAAGTGGTCGGTCCGTTCGGACCGGCAAGCGCATTCAGCCCCGTCCTCCACGACTCGCCCGCCGCCATCCGGCTTTCAATCTGGGCCAGGGGAACACGCTTGGGCCAACTTGTTGCGCGCCTGCGTGCTACCGCTGAACGAGAAACCGTCGCACTCGATACGGCCTGGCGGGGTATGGAAATGTTCATGGACACGACGCTGCGGCCCGGCGACTCCGAGCTAGTGAATGTGTATGCAAACTTCAGCCGCAACCTTGAGGCCATCTGCCGAGCTGCAGAGAACGACGGCACCGCGATCGTGCTCTGTAACGTTCCAGTAAACCTGGGTGCGTGCGCACCGTTCGAGAGCGAAACCGGCGGCGCCAGCGAGACCTATCGCCTCGCGCGTTTTGCCGAGCGAGAAGAGGATTTCGAGCGGGCGCGATCAGGCTACGAACGGGCCCGCGATCTCGACGGATTGCGTTTTCGCGCCGACACCGAGATCAATCGACGTATTGCCAAGTGCGCCCTCGAAGATGAGGCCATCACCTTTGTGGATGCCGTCGCGCTGTTCCGCGCGGCAAGCTCTAACGGCATACCTGGAAGCGAATTGTTCCTCGACCACGTTCATCCCACCTTTACCGGAAATTATGTGATGGCGCGTGCGATTTGCGATGGACTGGAAGACGCATTTCGGAAGTCGCTCTTGCGCGAAACCGGGATAGCCGATTACGAACACGCGCCGTACCCGACACCCGCAGAATGCGGACGGGCCATGGCCCATACCGGCTGGGACGCGTACCGGATCGCCGATCTGATGTATGCGCGCAAGAGGAATCCTCCGTTCACGAACCAGTTCGACCATCAAGACGAAATGCGGCGGCTGAGCCTATGGCGCCAGAAACTCAAGCCGGCCAGCCAGGGGCCGGCGATGGCGCGCGCGATTGAACGATATCAATTTGTGATCATGCAGCGGCCCGACGATTGGATCTTGCGTGATCACCTTGCGACCCTGTTGCTCGACAGCGGACGAGTCCAGGAGGCCCAAACCCAGATTCACACCGCGCTGCGCCTCTATCCGTATGGCGCGCAACTGCGCGCACGCCTCGCGGCGACCCTTGCATTGACGGGAAAAATCGAAGATGCCCTGGATGAGCTGCGCAGATCCAATCCCGCGGTCTATTCCGACAAGACTGCGGCGCTCGAGGCGCTTGCCAACGCATTACAGGAGAAAGGTCGCATCAACGAAGCGCGTGTGCTCTTCGACCGTGCGATGGCCGAGGACCCCGGGCGCGTATCGCTGCATTATCATATCGGGCGGCTATTGCTCTCGACGCGGGCTCCCGCGGAAGCCGAGCCTCACTTGCGATTCGTCCTCGAGGCTGTCCCGGACCATGCGCAAACGCATGCCCAACTCGGCGTCTGCCTATCGCAGCTCGGTCGTCGCGAGGACGCCCTCACGCACATGCGGCGCGCAGTTGAACTGACGCCACTGAATGCCTCACGGCGCAGCAACCTCGGGGGGCAGCTGGCCGGCATGGGATTAATTGAAGACGCAATCGTGCATCTCGAAAAGGCAGCTAGCCTCGACCCCGCATCGGCGGATACCTGCAATAATCTTGCGTATACATACTCCAGGCTCGGGCGCCAGCAGAAGGCGATCGCGTGGTACCGGGAGGCCTCGCGCCTTGCACCGCATCATTCGCGAATCCGAATGAGCCTGGCCGACGCACTATTTGCCGCCGGCGAACATGACGAGGCGCGAGAACTCGCACAAGAGGTCTTGAAGCACGCGCAACAAACGCATGACTCCGACCTGATCCAGTTTGTTCAGGCGCGCCTGGACAGGTACGGGCCGAAGCCTCCCTTTTGAGTACCACCTGACGGCCTTACAGAATCGCATCTCCATAGTCGCACCTATTACGCTGCGGACAACCTGCCGCTCTCTGCTAGACTGACCACTATTCATACAGGACACGGGGCCGGAACTGGACCCGACGACCCATCGCCGAACGATACGGAAAGGACGGCCATGTCCCCATGCTGACCGACGAGCAGAAACAATTCTATATAGACAACGGTTACCTGATATTGCGGGAATGCATCCCCTCCCCAGAGGCTGCCGATTTACGCGCCGAACTCTTCTCTATCGTGAATAAGCCGTGGGCCGGATCGACGCGCCTCGGAATCTTATACGAAAAGGGAGCCAAGGGAAAAGACCCCACCAATCCACTTGGCGCCAACTTTGTTATGGCGTCACCCCTGTTGGGCGACAGATGGTTCAAGTTGACGCTGGACGAAAGGCTGGTAAACCCGATTATTGATCTGCTGGGTCCTGACATTAACCTGCACGACCAGAAAATTCCCATAAAACCTCCCGGTCACGTCAGCACGCAGCGCTGGCACCAGGACTGGGCCTATGAAAAACACGATCGCCCGGAGCTGGCTGCGCTGTTGCTTTATCTCGACGACACCGCGCCGGGAGCCGGTGCCACCAAACTCGCGCCGCGCTCACATAAGCATGGTCCCCTGCCCCACGACCGACCGGACACCCTCAGTATTGAGGACAGCCTGATCGGAGACGACTGGATCCAGCCCGAGATGCACGCCGGTGACGCCCTTATCATTCACACCTGGCTGGCGCACTCAATTGGCGACAACACCAGCGATACGACCAAGGCGATGGTTGCGCACGTATACAAAACGCAACAAGCGGTCGATATCCACGGTAACACGCGCGCCATGGCGGAGATGCCCGTGGCCCGTGGTGGGCGCGTGGTGCTTAAGGCGGACTGGTAGCATCGGCCAGGAGCGTGCTTTCCCCTGCTGACGAAGCCACGATCCGCCACGAGGGCGGAGAGGGCGTGGTCTGGCGGAGGGGGAGGGATTCGAACCCCCGGTACCTTGCGGTACACATGATTTCGAGTCATGCGCATTAAACCAGGCTCTGCCACCCCTCCGGAGCCTTGCTCTTTGTGTCCATATGCTTCTGAAGCCCAATGCACATGGCCGCTCAAGCCATGACAGCTAAGCGCGAACCGAAAATTAGCAAACGACCCACGACAGTCAACGGCAAACAATACCTGCGTGGGACATACGAACAACTTTGCCCTGAGCACCAACGACACTTATGGCCCGGTAGTGACCAATTCCGGTGCGTTGCCGACGAGCGGAGCCGCCGAGCATCCGTGGGCGAACTACCATCGGCGAACCGTGAACCGCTAGCCGCATCCCCGTCGGCGCCGCCGTGCAGAGCACTAGCCACGCCCCTGCGCGTTTCCGATGTGAAAAACCTCACGTTGTAAGCAGGGCGTCTTCCTCGGGTATAATCCCCGGCAGTAGGAACACAAACCAACGTAACTAACCAGGAGAAAGATAAGATGACGAACAAGGCAAACAACAAGAACGAGATGTCTAAGCGAGAGCAGAAGGACACCAAGGGCGGACGGTCAAGGCCTCCGCTGACGGCACCCGGAAGAAAGAAAGTCTCTTGGAAATCCCATGAAAATGCTCCTGAATGGTCCGATCAGGCCGCTAAGGACATCGGCCACGATGTCGAAAAGATAGACTAGTTGTCCTGTTTTCGAGCAGATTTAAGCGCCCGGCCTCGCGCCGGGCGTTTTTTTAGTGTGTCCGCCAGCGCTTGCCAGCGCGTCACCATTGTGACCTGCCCCCGAAAGCGATTCTGCTAAACCTGCAAATTGAGCAAGCTGGCTCGTCGGGCCGGGAAGCCCGCCATGGCTTCCGGAGCAAGCAATGCGGCCAGGAACAGCCCCGCCAGCGCAGCCATAGACCTGCTGTATCGTATTCTCATCGTTCGTTTTTCGTTTGTAAAAAAAGACCCGTCGACGAACCGGGTATTTTGTTGGCACCTACCTACAGCTCGGTCACACCGACGCTATCCAGCGTCGGGCCGACCACGATGTCGTCGAGCGCGACGGTCGGGGCCGAAGAGAAACGAGATAGGATAGTCGACAAGCCAACCAAGACTGGTGCCTTGCCCGCGACGAACCCGGCATGCCTTCTGGCCTACAGTACCCGGGAGGCGAGATCCCCTGTCTACGGAGCCTCAATTGCGCGCCAATTGAAACTCGTGCCGTGGGCGTAGTAGTAATAGGCTCGGCCGTTCTCCAGGGCCGTCTGAGGTATGACGCTGGTCGACCCGCGTGCGTACCAGCGCCC
This sequence comes from uncultured Verrucomicrobiota bacterium, assembly GCA_913047795.1. GTDB lineage: Bacteria > Verrucomicrobiota > Kiritimatiellia > CAJWTS01 > CAJWTS01 > CAJWTS01. The sequence goes on from CAJWTS010000028.1 coordinate 41,722, forward strand.
GCCGGGCCCGAGATAGACAAGATTGACCGAATTGCCGTACGTGATGAACATCCGGTCCGAATCTTCCCATTTTGTTCCAACGTGGCCACCCCGCTCCGCGAAACCCCAGCCCACCGGCGCCTCGGCCTCGAACTGCGTGTCCGCGAACGGCCACGAGAACAAGATCCAACTGTTGGTCGTGAACTCAACATCGCTCGATGTTAGTGGAGCGTGTCCCAAAAACATCGAGTTCGTCACCGCAGGGCCGTTGGTAGCCATCTTGATGTAGTAGGCCACTCCGAGGTCGATCGTGTTACTGGCAGTGATACCGTCCCTCGTGCACCATTCCCCGCTAGTATGGAAGAAGACGTTCGTGAAGAAGGGAGGGCTTCGGCTGTAGTCCCAAATGTAGAGTTGCGGTGAATTTACAAACGAACTCCCGCCGGACAATCCATAGCCCAGCTCGTCGCCCAGTCGCCCGTGCAATCCGTAGTCATCAGCGAACGGATACTGGACCGGACGACCGACGGCGTGCCACCTGTTTGTTTTACGCTCCTGCTTAACCACGGCCCAGACCAGGTCGTTGGTCGCCGCCGCGCCCGAGGATGCAACCTCGACCACGGTGTAAAACCGACTGGTGACCCCGGCGTTCAAGATGGCGTTCGAATCGCAATACACGAAATTTCCGACCACCGGATTGGTCGCCGAAAACACCAGCGTCATCGCCCCATCAATGTCCTCATCGACAGTATAAACATCGTAACGCGCATCGGATCTCCCGAGCCCGACCGGCACCAGAACGCAATTCCCGCCGACAAAGATATTACTGATCGCGAACTCGCCACCGAGATTCGCTGCGCCCGGCGTCAGCTTGGCGCCGGGCATCAAATTGAACTGCCGATCGGCGTCACTGGAGATCGTGACGGAGATCCCTGATCCCGAGATATCTCCGCCATAGAAGGCGTCCGGATGGTTGGTTGTATTGACGCCAACCATCCGTGCGACCATGTCCGGTTTCTCAGCATCATGATCGAGCAGGTTGACCACGTTCGAGTACGTCCCACCCCAACCAATGACGTCGATAATCTCATGCCAGAAGGTCGTATCCAGCGTGAAGTCGTCGTCGGGATCCAGATCCTGTGAAGCCTGTCCCGTAAAGTTACCGACGAGCAGCAACGTGAAATCCCCGTTGGCACCAAGATCCCCGGCCGACATGGTCACGGCATTGCTCGGATCCGCCATTGCGGTCGCCGCCTCAATCAGATTGCTCCACGGCCCACCCTTGGGCGATCCGTCGTACCCGTCGCCGATCATGAACAGGCCGTTGGATCCCGTCGAGAACTCCGAAAGATCCCAGGCACGATCAACCGTACCCACGTTGGTATCGGCAATCGATGTGAACGAATCGATGAGGAGCAGCCAGACGGCCGTTAGATTCGTGACCCCACCCTCCGCATTAATCAACTCGATGAACTCGCGATCATCATCCGTGCCGGGCGGGTCAACATACACTTCATTGATGAGCATGGGGGAGCCCGCAAACCGCCCAAAGTTCGGTTGCCCCGGTGTCAACGTCGCACCTCGCGGGAGATTGAACGTGAATGTTGATACATCCTCATAACTTGTCGAAATCCCGGAACCGTCAATGTCGCCGCCATACCAATCCGGCGGCGCATTCGTGTCGTTGCGCCCGACCATACGTGCCGCCGTATCAGGGACACCAATCTGCTGCGAAAGCACGGTGACCTGAGCGGTATACGTGCCACCCCAACCGACACCGTCGACGATGCTGACCCAGGGCAGACTGCTATCCATGATCAGGTCCCCGTTGGAGTCGACATTACTGCTCGTTGTTGCGGCATTTTCCGTCACCAGCAAAATCGTGAAGTTATCGTCCTCCTTGATCTCATCGCTGTCCGAGAAAGTCGGCGGCGCAAACATTTCTGTCTGCGATGCCACAATGCCGCTCCAGGGGCCTCCGACTGGAACGTCTGTATAGTTATTGCCAACCAGCAGCAATCCGTTCGATCCCGTCTTGGCACCGGTCAGGTCGTAGACCTCGCGCACGCTCCCAATACCGGCAGAGCCACCTGTGTCATAAACACCCATAACTTCAAGTTCGGCCAGCTCCCAATAGTCGCTTCGATGACCGCTGGTAACCCGCAGCTTCACCCTGCGGGCTTCGGCTCCGCCGAGACTCAACGTGATCGAGTCATTATCACTATTTGCAAGCGCGCCACTCGCAACCTGCGTGTAATTGGTGCCGTCAGCGGACGTCCATATCTCGACGTCCTTACTGTAATACCAACCTTCGGCCGTGCCCCCGTGGATCACCGCTTGAGTCAATATCGCACTCTGGCCCCCACTGAAGGAGTACACGAATTCTTGCGGGGAGCTGGGATCCTTCGTAGACGACCATCCATCTTCGTTGGTTACTCCGTTGTTCAGATCAGATGCGACCCAGCCTTCTCCATACTCTGTAGTGAAACTTTCCAACACGCCACCGTTAGCGGCCAGGACAAGATTACTTGCCGCTGTTTCGCCGGCCGATCCACCCGAATCAACAATCAGGACGGTCAAGCCCGAGAGATCTACAACACTCCCGCCTGTAGCGATGATCTCGATAAATTCGCGCCCGGCGTTATCCGTTCCGGGGGGATTGTTATAGATTTCGTTAAACAGGACAGCTGGGATCGGTTCGCGAATAATCGAGACAGAGATGGTGTCAGCTGACGGCCGGATATTGGTTGCGGTGATGCTGATCACGTTCGTTCCAGGTGCCATGCGAATCCCCGTAAGCGACCAATTTTCGGAGGCGGTGCCGATCCCGGACGCGCCGGTCAACGCGTTTGTCCAACCGATATCACCGTCGGCGTTGGTGGAGGTGCCGACGATCTGGAAAGTATTCGAGGCGAAGGGGATCGTCTGGTTCGTCGTCGTGCTGAAGACACTGACCGGCGAGCGTATCGTGTCCACGCTGATAATGTTGGAGTTTTCACTCTTCTCATTGAGACCACTGGTCGCGCGGACCCGGTAGTAGTAACGCTCCAACTGCTCCAATCCCGACACCGTGCTTTCGAGGATGGCGCCCAACTGCCGATTGGCCCCGAATGGCACAAAATCCGAGACAAGCCTCTGAACGAGCAAGCCTCCTGCGGCGCCAACATTCGTGGTGCCGGGCGTTCCTTTGTTCGAGTCGGCGCCCCACGTCCAATTGTTGAAATTGGTGCCCGTCCCCCCACTCAGATAGATCGTTGTCTCATCGGCACCGTCCTCGTCGCCGAGGGCGCAGACCTGATCCTCGCTGGTCGCATCATTGTTCCCCTCGTAGTCGACCAGGTGCTGACTCGATCCACCATTCTTTAAACGCAGCTGAATCGAGTCCTTGACGCCGTTCTGAATTTCATCAAGCGTCCAGTCACTCGGCGTGTAGTCCGCGGTTACGCCAAACGACGGCCGGACAATCCCGATGACGAAGAACCCGTACCCGCTACCCTCGTCCGTGAACGTGAAATTCGCCGGCTCTAGATCGAAGGTATTATACGGCGAGCCACTATCTTTATTAAACATCACCAGCTCATAAGCATTCAGCGAGATGCCCGCACAACCTACAATCTCCACCCATTCATTCGAGTCAACTCCGTTGTTGTCGTAATCGACCTCGTTGATCCAAACCGTCCCGGTCGGGGCAAAGGCCGCATTGGTCGCAACGTCCAGCTGAAAGCCCGTACGGCCCAGGAGGTCCGACCAGCGTGCGACAAATGAGGAGTGGCCAATGGGATTTGCGTCCAGTGCCACTGGTGCGCCGATCAGGCTACCCCGCATAATAACGTTGTCGATCAGCCCCTGGTCGTCGTTGTCATCGACACCACTATCCGGCGCTATCGCAATTGTCGCAGCAACCCATTTCTTTGCGCCTAACATAGAAAAGGCGCCTGAGTCTGTGCTGCCCGTCGACGCAAGCTCTTTATAAGCCGCCGCACTGACGGGATTGCCGCCAGAGTCATCCTGAAAGATTGCGGTTGTCCCGGATGGCGCATATGGAGTGATCTGCTCATCGCCCTCGGCGCCGTACATGCGAAGGACCAGGCAGTCATCAACTGTTGTGGTAACCGAGGGTGCGGTTGGACTCGAACTGTCACCAGCGGCATCACCTGACGCGTGGATCGGGCTGTTCGTATCTACGCCGCTAATCCTGTGAATTGCCCCAAGCCATTTCTTTGACACATCAGCGCCCCATGTGTATGACGCAGGTTCTGAACTGCCGATTTTCCAGTACGTTGCAAAACGAGTACTGCCGCCATTATCCCCGTCTGTAATTTCTGTCCAACCGCTGGGGATGCTAGTGATATTAGCGCCACCTTCCTGAGCAATCTGGGCAACGTACAGGTCCCCATCGGGTCGGGTAGAAGGCATGCTGACGTCGAAATTGTTGTCGCCGCCCTCCTCCTTGGAGATCGTCGTGCTTTCGATCGTTACACCGCCACCGCCGCTGACACCGCCCTGGTCCTGCTTAATCGAGACGTTTAACGAAATGGAGGTCACCGCGTTCGCGAAACTTACCGTCTCCGTGCCATTGGTGTCCTGGTTGGCTGATCCGTCGACCAATAGCACTTCGCCGGCCGACGCGTCATTCGTGACAAACTCGTACTTAAGGTCATCCTCCTCATCGAAGCCGCGTACATCGAAGTCAAAACTCACCTGAACATTCGTATGCCCATAGACGTAGACCTTCGAGAACCCCAGCACACCGAATCGGTTCGTCCCGCTCGGCGAATCGAGATCCTGAACGCCCCAAAAGTTCGTCCCGTGCGTCGAAAGCAGGTCGCCCAACTCATTTGTGACACCCCATACATCTGCACCGTCATTGAAGGTCGACGGGGTCGCGGTGTAGGTCCAATTATTGTTCACGGCCTCAAAAGATTGAAAAGCCAGAATACCTCCGTCGCCAACCGTGAGAACAACCGTGACAAAGCTTTTCGTGGTTCCCCACGCTTCCGCCACCGCGTTGCTGGCGTAATAGCGATAGTAATAGGTCGTGTTGGAACTGAGCCCGGATGCGGTATAGCTCTTGCCGCCCGCACTCGCGCCGGCCTCGACAAGCACGCCCGTATCCCAGCTCGATTTGTCGGTCGTCGCGTCCGTCGTCCCGTAGAACACATACACGTCGGCAGCCGGGATCCCGGCCACGCTCAGGTTGCCGTTCATGTTGGCCGCGTCCGTGGTCACCCCCGAGGCGGCCGTGGTGCTGATGGCCGGCGGGCCCTGGCGCGTGATCGTGACGCCATTGGTCGCGCTGTTGCCGAAGCTGTTGGTGCCCGTAACAATGATCAGGTTTGCGCCCACCGTGAGTGGTATGTCGCTGATCGTCCAACTCGCGCCGGCCGAGATCGTCGAGTGGCCGCCGGTCAATACGTTGGTCCACGCGATGTTGCCGACCACATTCGAAGACGTCCCGCTAATCGTGATCGAGTTCGTCTCGTATTCCACGGACTGATCCGCCGTTGTGATCGAG
>CAJWTS010000029.1 GCA_913047795.1 uncultured Verrucomicrobiota bacterium
CGGCCTGCACCTCTTCCTCGGCCTGCACCTCTTCCTCGGCCTGCACCTCTTCCTCCGCCTGCGCCTCTTCCTTAGCCGTTTCCGCACGTGACTGCGCTGCCTCCTCCGCCAGGTCACGCCGCACGGCACGTCGAACGTATTCGTTCTTTATCTTCTTCCGCCAAAGCTCGTCCCATTCCTCGCGAGTCTCCGCCCAGGGAGCATCTCTACGTTTCCAGCGGTAAACTTCTTCCGTCTCGAAATCGAAACCCTCATCAAGAAGCTTCTCCACGTAGGCGAACCGGTCGCGTACCCGTTCTTTGAAGACTTCGAACACATGGTACGGAAATTCGAGATTCCCCGATCGCAATAGATCGTCGAGGGTCGCCGACTGCTTGTTGAATTCACGGATATCGTCGGCCAGAAAATAAGCGTGCTCGAAATCGAGTGAAGAGACGAAATTTCCGAACGCGCGGGTGGCGACCAGGTCATCAATTGGCCTACGCTCGAGATGGTGGCGGGGAAATTCCCTGGCAAATATCTGCGCAATTCGGGCGTAGTGCGGCTTGGGGCGGACCACCTTCGGCTCCGCAGCACCCAGCAGCAGAACCGCCGCCAGGCAGCCTGCGAAGAGCGCAAATCGCCTCAAATTCATGTCTTTCGACATCTTATGACAAAAAAAAGAAGCGGGAGTAGATACTCCCGCTTCTTTTTTGAGAATTATCCCGAAGCCAGAACCGCTTCCTTGCAGGCCTTGGAAATACGGAATTTCACCACTTTCTTAGCGGGAATATGAATGGTTTCGCCCGTCGCCGGGTTGCGTCCCATTCGTGCCTTCCGGTCCACCAGCACGAGCTTTCCGAGTCCGGGCAGTACGAAACCCTCGCCCGCGTTCGCACAAGCCAACTCAGCCAGATCATTAAGAAACTGCGATGCCTGTGCTTTGGTCAGGCCCGTCTTTTCCGCAAGTGCCGCAACTGCCTGTGATTTCGTCATTTACCTGTTCCTTTCTATTTACGTTTCAACTTTGACCGTATTCCTTGCGCGATAGTGGCCCAGCACGTATCATCTGACAAGTGATTTTTCTTTATTTTTAGGGCTTTACGGAGACTTGACCGACTCCGAACGGCCGCACTCGAACGGGTCGCCAGGACAGGCTATGCGTCAGAGAGATACACAGGATGTGATGATGAGCGCCGCTGCGGTGATCTGCGATGGGCTCTTCGTTTTCGGTGGTTTCCTCCTGGCAATCTGGATCCGTTTCGACAGTGGCTGGATCCCCGTTATTCACGGCCGAATGCCCAATCTTTACGAGGAATATGCCCCCGCCGGGGCGATCGCGGCACTCGCTTTTCTCATTATCAATAAATCTCTCGGCCTTTATATTCGACCCCAGACAGGGGCCTTCGGGACCAAAATCCCGCGCCTCACACGTGGGATCGGTCTTGGGATCATCGCCATGACCGTGATCGCATTCGCCGCCAAGAACGTGCTCGAGATATCAACCGGCGTGCTCATTATCTCATTTTTCACGATCATGCTCCTCGTTCTCGTGGAGCGCTTTATCTTATTCCGTCTTGAGATTGTTCTGGCTAAGCGGAATAGCGCCACAAACCAAGTCCTTATCCTAGGCACCGACGAGACGGCTTCGCACCTGATGAAGGGAATCGATCGCGAACCGCGGCTCCGTAGCCAAGTAATGGGATTTCTCAAAGTCGACGCCTGCCCTGCGCACGACGAAATCCCGGCCGAAAAAATCCTTGGGAGTATGGCCGATCTTCAAAAGCACCTCGAATCCGGTTCCGTCGGACAGGTCGTGCTGACACGTTCCGATCTTGGACACAACCGCATCATCGATATCATCATTCTCTGCGAACGCAGCATGACCCAGTTCAACATGGTGCCTGACCTGTTCCAGGTAATGACCGGCAGCATCGATGTCCAGACCATCGACGACATTCCCCTGCTCGGCGTACGCCATTGGCCCCTGGATCTGTTCTGGAACCGCATCCTGAAGCGCACGGAGGATATCACCTGTGCAATCGCGGGGCTGATCCTGGCCGCACCGGTGATTGCCCTCGCCGCCATCTTCGTCAAACGCAGCTCTCCGGGACCCGTCTTTTATCGGCAGGAACGTTGTGGCGAGGCGGGCCAGGTGTTCACGATATACAAACTGCGCACCATGCCGGTTGATAGCGAGTCCGAAAGCGGACCGGTGTGGGCAACCGACGGGGATCAACGTCGCACGCCGGTCGGCGCGTTCCTGCGCGAGAACAATATCGACGAACTGCCGCAGCTCTGGAACGTGCTCACGGGCAACATGAGCCTCGTGGGACCTCGCCCCGAACGTCCACATTTTGTGGAGCAGTTCAAGGACGACATCGCGCGCTACATGTGGCGCCACATGTCCAAGCCCGGCATCACGGGTTGGGCGCAGGTCAACGGACTGCGCGGCAATACGAGCCTGACAGAGCGTATCAAGTACGACCTCTACTACCTGGAGAACTGGTCCGTCTCGTTCGACTTCAAGATCATCACGCGCACGATCTTCGCGCGTAAGAACGCCTACTAGAGCCGCTTAACGAGAAGGGCAGCCACGGTACGCGGCTCGCATGTGATCCTGCCGGAAAGACGGCGTCCGGCTCATCCTCTAAGCCGCATTGCTGATGACGGGTTTCGGGACCCGGTTCCATCGGCCATTTCCCATTCTCACAAGTGACGCATTCATGATTACAATGCAACTACTTTGAACATTGGTATCCATATGCTGCCTGACGCGCGCAACGCATTCTGCCGACTTTCGCGGGGCGCGGATCAGGGACCCACACAAGCGTTATGCACTTACGCGTTCAGGGCGTCGATCAAGGCCTGTAGCTTGCCCTGCTCATCTACCTGGATCTCGCGTCGGTCGCGCTGCTGCTGCACCACCTCTGGCGGCGCATTCTTGATGAACTTGTCGTTCGACAGCTTGCCGTCTATCTGGCGCAGTCCGGCCTCAATTTTTTCGAGCTGTCGCGAGAGACGCGCCTTCTCGGATTCGACGTCGATTAACCCGTCGACCGGGAGGTAAACCGTACCTAACCCGCAGGTGCTGCTCGGCGTCACGCCTCGCGGAACAAACACCGCATCAACATCAACCGTCCCGACACGCAGTAGGGCGCTCAGCGAGGCCACGTCTGCGGCCGCTCGCCCGTCATCGGGGTCGGGTTTGATAATCACGCGCACATCGGCCGACGGCGTAATGCTGTAGTCCGTCATCAGCATACGGACAGCGCGAATCGCATCGTGCTTCTTATCCACGTAATTGACGAGATCCTCACGGCCCGCAGACTCGCCCACGAGTTCTTCAAGAAACGGCTCCGGCCACGCTTCGAGCGAGATCGACTCCTCTTCTGTGCCGTAACCCATGGTATGCCAGAGCTCCTCGGTCAGGAACGGCATGAACGGATGCAGCATCCGTAGAATCGTCGCAAGGCTGAAGTGCATGATCGCCAGAATCTGCTCGCGCAGCGTCTCGTCGTCCCCATAAAGAGCAAGTTTGGAGTACTCAACGTACCAATCGCAGTACTGGTTCCAGGTGAACTCGTACAGAATTCGCGAGGCGTCATTCAATCGATACCGGTCAAGGCCGGCATTGCATTCGCGAATGGTCGCGTCCAAACCCGCCAGGATATGCTGGTCGTCGGGACTGAGACGACCGGCATCCAGCGAAGGCTTGCGCACATCAGGAACCATCGCACCAGTCTGATTCTGGAGAAATCGCGCTGCATTCCAGATCTTGGTGCCGAAGTTGCGTCCCAACTCAAACTTTTCGCGCGCGAGAACGACGTCCTGACCGGGCGACGTAAGCATCATCAGGCTGAAGCGCAAGGCGTCGGCACTGTACTCCTCAATCACTTCGAGCGGATCAATGAGATTGCCGAGGCTCTTGCTCATCTTCTGCCCCTCGTCGTCGCGAATCAGGCCATGGATGTAGACGTCCCCGAACGGCACCTCGCCCATAAATTCACACCCCGCCATGACCATGCGTGCGACCCAGAAAAAAATGATATCGAATCCAGTCACCAGCACGGCGGTGGGATAATAGGCTTTCAGCGTCGCCGAATCTTCAGGCCAGGAATGCACCGCCATCGGCCATAGCCATGAACTCACCCAGGTATCCAGCACGTCTTCGTCCTGTTCCCAGTTATCGGGATCCGGCGGACCGTCCACCGAAACGTGACGATTCTCCGTATCGGAGCGATCCAAACCCTTGCGATACCAGACCGGGATACGTTGCCCCCACCAGAGCTGCCGGCTGATGCACCAGTCCTGGATGTCCTCAAGCCAATGCGAGTAGGTCTTAACCCAGTGATCCGGAAAAATCCGGACGGCGCCGGTTTGCACGGCCTCGAGCGCGGGCTTCGCCAGGTCCGTCATCGCCATGAACCACTGCTCCGAAAGATAAAACTCGATCGGCACATTGCCGCGCTGGGAATAGCCAACGCTGTTCGTATAGTCCTCGATCTTCTCGATCAACCCCTCGGCGTCGAGCGCCTTGACGACTGCCTTACGCGCAACCTCGCGCGACATGCCGCGATACGCTTCGGGCACGTTCTCATTCAGCGAGGCATCATCGTTCATGATGTTGATAATCGCCAGCCCATGCTTCGTACCCATTGCGTAATCATTGGGATCGTGTGCCGGGGTAACCTTGACGCAGCCTGTACCGAACGCGGGGTCGACATGATCGTCGAAGATCACCGGGATCTCGCGATCGACCAGCGGCAACCGAATCTTTTTTCCCTCCAGGTGCCGGTAGCGTTCGTCCCCGGGATGCATGGCCACGGCCGTATCGCCGAGCATGGTCTCCGGACGCGTCGTGGCAACGTGCACGAACTCGTCGCTGCCGCTGACCGGATACCTGAAATACCAGAGCTTGCCCTGCACCTCGCGGTGGATCACCTCTTCGTCGCTGATCGCCGATCGTGAAGCCGGACACCAATTGACCAGGCGCGCGCCGCGGTAGATCAATCCCTTCTCGTAGAGCTTCACAAATGCGTCCAGCACGGCCCTCGAATAGGCCTCGTCCATCGTAAAACGCTCGCGTTCCCAGTCGCACGCGCAACCCAGTTTCCTGAGCTGATTGGTGATCAGGCCGCCGTACTTCTCCTTCCATTCCCAGGCATGTTCCAGGAAAGCCTCGCGGCCTATCTCGTCCTTCTCCACGCCCTTCTCGCGCAACATGGCGACGACCTTGCCCTCCGTCGCGATCGAGGCATGGTCGGTTCCGGGAATCCAACAGGCGTTGCGGCCCTGCATCCGGGCGCGGCGTATCAACACGTCCTGGATCGTATTGTTCAGCGCATGCCCCATGTGCAGGATACCGGTCACATTGGGGGGCGGGATCACGATCGAATACGGTTCGCCCGCGTCATCCGGTTCGCTGTGAAAGATCCGCTTCTCCGTCCAATAGGCGTACCACCGCTCCTCGAGTGCGTGCGGATCGAACGTTTTCTGCATTTCTTCCATGAAATGGTTTGCGCGGATTGCGCCACCTCAGCCGGGCCCGTAGACGGGAGCAGCTAGCGGCTCATACCTGGTTACGCTCCTCTTCCATGAAGAGCTTATACTCCACGCTGTCGACCAGCGCTTCCCATGACGCTTCGATCAGGTTGTCCGACACGCCAACCGTGGTCCAGCTTTCATCGCCATCGGTTGATTCGATCAGCACACGTGTGGTCGCCGCGGTCGCCTCCTCTGGATCCAGGATCCGCACGCGGTAGTCCGTCAGTTGCACATTGGCGATCGCCGGGTAGAACCCTTCGAGCGCCTTGCGCAACGCGCGATCGAGCGCGTCGACCGGTCCGTCGGCCTCGGCCACGGTATGCGACTGCTCGCCGCGCACGCGAAGTTTGATCGTGGCTTCCGAGACAGGGAGCTGGTCCTCACCACGGCGCTCCACAACGACGCGGTAGCCGTCCAATTCGAAGAAGGGCATATGCCTGTCGAGTGCCTTGTTGATCAAGAGCCGAAACGACGCATCAGCGGCCTCGAATTCGTAACCCTTGTTTTCGAGCTCCTTGAGCTCCTTGAGAATCTTCTGGGCCTCGGGCTTGGACTTATCAAGTTCGACACCATGATCCAACGCCTTGAGAACCACGCTGCTCGTGCCGGAACCCTCCGAGATTAATATGCGGCGCGTATTTCCCACCGTCTCCGGGGATATGTGCTCGTACGTGATCGGGTTCTTTTGCACGGCATTGGCGTGCAGGCCACCCTTGTGACCAAACGAACTCTTGCCCACGAACGCCGCCTTGGGGTTGTGCGGGCGATTCACGAGTTCATCCACGAAACGCGAAACGTCCGTCAACTCCGCCATCGCGCCGTCGCGAATGCAGTGCTTGCCCATCTTGAGTTCCAGCGTGGCAATGATGCTGCAGAGATTCGCATTTCCGCAGCGTTCGCCGAAGCCGTTGATCGTGCCCTGTACCTGCACGGCACCGGCGCGGACGGCGGCCAGGCTATTCGCGACGCCCAGCTCCATATCGTTATGCGTGTGGATTCCCACCGAAACCGACAGGGCCTTAACAACGGATGCCGTGATGCACTCAATATCATCGGGCAGCGTGCCGCCGTTCGTATCGCAGAGCACAACAACGTCCACCCCAACCTCAGCCGCCGCGCCAATCGCGCGCATGGCGAATTCGGGCGACTCCTGGTAGCCCTGGAAAAAATGTTCAGCGTCAAAGACAACTTCGCGCCCCTGTTCCTTGAGATACCGCACCGAATCGCGGATCATGCCGAGATTCTCCTCTTCCGTCGTGCGCAACACTTCATCCACGTGCAGGCGCGATGATTTCCCGACGAGCGTGACGACCGGCGTATGCGCACCGAGCAGCTTGACGATATTGTCGTCCTCGGCAACCGGCGTATTCATACGCCGCGTACTGCCGAAGGCCGCGACCTTCGCGTGCTTCAGTTCGATCTTGCGAATGTCCTCGAAGAAAGCGATGTCCTTGGGATTCGAGCCTGGAAAACCACCCTCGATGTAATCCACCCCGAGCTCGTCCAATCGCTGGGCGTGTCGAATCTTCCCGCTTGCGGAGAAATTGATCCCCTCCCCCTGTGCGCCGTCGCGCAGGGTCGTGTCATAGATCTGGATATGGTTTGAGTTGGACATTTCTCATCTCCGGGTTGCATGGGCTCACCGCTCAGCCGACAAACAGCCGCCAGTGTAGCAACTCCGGGGGGCGGCTCAATCCCTATTCAGGGAAGAATTCGGTATAGAGGGACTTCACCGCGGCTGCACAGTCCCCGACCTTCACACCAAACATCATGCTGATCTCCGTTGCCCCCTGGTTAATCATCTCGATGTTGGCCCCGGCGGCCGCCAGGGCACGCGTCGCGCGCGCCGCGATACCGACGTGAAAACGCATGCCCTCCCCGACAACCATGATCAGTGCAAGACCGCGGTCCGCGTAGGCCTCGTCGGCCCCCAACTCCGCGCGAACGCGTTCGAGTACGCGCGACTCGGTGGTCGCGTCAAAACTTGACTCGCGCAGGATGAGAGAAAGGCTATCGATACCGGACGGCATATGCTCAAAGGGCACCCCCTCCTGTTCGAGGATTTCGAGTAGGCGACGTCCGAACCCGAGTTCACGGTTCATGAGGTATTTACTGACGAACAGCATGCAGAATCCCTCGTCGCTAGCAATTCCGACCACCTCGTCCTCGTTGTGCGCGCGGACCGGCAGCAACACGGTGCCAGGCAGATCCGGGTGCCGGGAGTTCTTGATCTGCACCGGGACCTGGGCACGCACCGCGGGCTCGAGCGCCTCGTCGTGGAACACGCCGAATCCGCCGTAGGCCAGCTCGCGCATCTCGGCATAGGTCAACTCGGGTATCGGCGCTGCCTGCGGGACAATGCGAGGATCGGCCGCGCAGACGGAATCCACATCCGTAAAATTCTCATATACGTCGGCCTTCACCGCCGCCGCCAGGATCGCGCCGGTGATGTCGGAGCCACCACGCGGAAAGGTGATCACATCCCCACCGGCCGTATAGCCAAAAAATCCCGGAAAAACAGCGATCGCCGATCGACTCGCGAGAGATGCCAGGTTCGCGTAGGTTTCGGGCAAAACGTAGCCGTTCCCGTAGTCGCCACCGAGGACCATGCCGGCATCCTGCGGATTCACGTAGTCGGCCTGCAGACCACGCGCTTGCAGCGCAGCGGCCACCAGTCGCGCGTTATTATCCTCGCCGGCCGCCTTCATACTATCCATAAAACGCCGGGGATCGCCGTCAGCCAATGCCAGGCGCTGCACCAGGTCCCGCTCGATCGCGATCGTCATCGCAGGATCCAGTCTGAGCCCGGCCTGGATCTCCGCATAGCGTGCAACGATCGGCGCCAGATCGACGGCAGCCGCCGACTCGGAAAGGGCCTGTTCCGCGGCAGCCATCAGCATATCGGTGACTTTCGCGTCATCGGAGGAGCGCTTTCCCGGCGCCGACACAACCACGACACGGCGCGCGGGATCAGATTCAACGATCCCGCACACGCGCTCAATCGACGCCGCATCCGCGAGCGAACTACCACCAAACTTGGCGACTTTTATGTTTGTATTCGACATGGTCCTTGACCCTTCTAACCGGACAAAAAGGGCCACACAATCTAGGCCAAGCCGCCCTGTGGGCAAGCCCAAAATATGAGCGACCCCCTGTCGCCGTATGCTTGACAGCATATGTGCCTGTGCTAGGTTGCCTACCCATTTTTTCCGTACAAAGCGAAATTCAAAGCAGAGGAAGGCTAATCGATGCCAAAGAAGAATACAAAGTGGGTCTATAGTTTCGGAGGTGGCAAGGCGACGGGTAACGCCAAGATGAAAACGCTACTCGGCGGCAAAGGCGCCAACCTTGCGGAAATGTCCCTCCTGGGCGTTCCGGTTCCCTCGGGATTCACAATCACAACCGATTGCTGCACGGCCTATTTTGATCACAAGATGACGTTCCCGACGGGCACGAAGCGGCAGGCCGACGCGGCCCTCGCACGCGTGGCCCGCGAGATGGGCATGAAATTCGGCGACCCGACCAACCCGCTCCTGCTGTCCTGCCGCTCCGGCGCCCGCGCGTCCATGCCGGGCATGATGGAAACCGTTTTGAATATCGGGCTCTGCTCCACCACGATCCCCGGCATGATCAAGAAGACGAACAACCCGCGTTTCGTCTACGACGCCTATCGACGGCTTATGACGATGTATGCCGATGTCGTGATGGAAAAGGCCGAAGACATCGAGCCCGCCGAGGGCCGCGGCATCCGCGTCCAGCTCGAGCACCTGATGGAAACGATGAAGAAGCGCAAGGGCGTCACAGAAGATACCGACCTATCCGGCGATGATCTTCAGAAGCTTTGCACGCAATACCAGGCCTGCATCAAGAAAGTCCTTAAGAAACCGTTTCCGGACAACGCACACGACCAGCTCTGGGGCGCCGTCGGCGCTGTGTTCAAGAGTTGGAACGGCCGACGCGCGATCATCTACCGTCGCATCGAAGGCATCCCTGACGAGTGGGGAACGGCCACCAACGTGCAGGCCATGGTCTTTGGCAACATGGGCGATTCCTCGGCGACAGGTGTGGCCTTTACACGCAACCCAGCGACCGGCGAGCGCAAGTTCTTTGGAGAATGGTTGCCCAACGCCCAGGGCGAAGACGTCGTGGCCGGCATTCGAACCCCGAACCCGATCAACGAGGCGACCAAGACCGGCCAGAACAAGCACATGCCGTCCCTGCAGAAGATGATGCCGCGCGCTTATCGCGAATTGGACGCAATCCAGAAGCGGCTCGAGCGCCACTACGGCGACATGCAAGACATCGAATTCACGATCCAGGAAGGCACCCTCTACCTGCTCCAGACCCGTGTAGGCAAACGCACCGGCACCGCTGCACTGAACATGGCCATGGCGATGTTGCGCGAGAAGATGATTGATGAGAAGACCGCGGTCCTGCGTGTCGAACCGGAGCAACTCGACGAATTGTTGCATCCGATTGTCGACCCAGCCGCCGAGAAAAAGACCAAACCCCTCGTTTCCGGGCTTCCGGCCGGTCCGGGCGGTGCTGTCGGCAAGATCGTTTTCACCGCTCAGGACGCGGTGCGCGAAGCCGCCAAGGGCCACTCGACTGTCCTGGTACGAGAAGAAACAAACCCCGAGGACGTCGAAGGCATGCGCGCCGCGCAGGCCGTGTTAACGGCCCGCGGGGGCATGACCAGCCATGCGGCACTCGTGGCGCGCGGTTGGGGCAAGTGCTGCATCGTCGGTGCTGCCGCGATTAGCATCAATCTTCGCACCCGCCGCATGGTGGTCAATGGACGCACGTTCAAAGATGGCGACACGCTAACGCTGAACGGCTCCCGGGGAACGGTCTACGCCGGCGAACTTAACCTGATCGACGCTACGGCGAATCCCAATTTCCGCCGATTCATGAAGATCGCTGATAAATACCGCAAGCTACGTGTTCGCGCCAACGCCGATACCCCGGACGACGCGCGGGCGGCGCTTGCGTTTGGCGCCGAGGGCATCGGCCTGTTTCGTACCGAGCACATGTTCTACGGCAAGGGTACCGAGAAGGCCCTCTTCCTGCTCCGCAAGATGATCATGAGCGGCAACGAGGCCGAACGCCGCAAGGCTCTGCGCGAATTGTTTACTTACGTCAAGCGTGACATCAAGGGCACGATCGCCGCGATGAAGGGCCACCCGGTCACGATTCGGCTGCTCGATCCCCCGCTGCACGAGTTCGTGCCGCAGGACGCCAGCAATCAGAAGGCGCTCGCCAAAGCGCTGAAGATTTCGGTCAACGACATCAAGAAGCGGGGCGAAGCACTGCACGAAACGAACCCCATGATCGGTCACCGTGGCGTGCGACTGGGCGTGACCTACCCTGAGATCACGGAAATGCAGATTCGCGCCATTCTCGAGGCGGCGATCGAGCTCAATCGCGCGGGTAAAAAATGCCAACCGGAGATCATGATACCGGTGACCTGCGAACCCAATGAGATCGTGGATCAGAAGACGATTGTGGCCCGCGTGGAGAAGGAGGTGCTCAAGCGTACCGGCGCGAAATCGGTCAACTACCAGGTCGGAACCATGATCGAGATTCCGCGCGCGTGCCTGCTCGCCGACCGGATCGCCGACGTGGCAGAGTTTTTCTCCTTCGGCACGAACGACCTGACACAAATGGGATTCGGCTTCAGCCGCGACGATATCGGCGGTTTCCTTGGCGAATACCTCGATCGCAAGATACTTGATGCGGACCCGTTCCAAACCCTGGATCAGGAGGGCCTTGGTCAGCTGATTCAGACGGCCGTTGCAAAGGGGCGTTCGACGCGCAAGAAACTGAAAATCGGTATCTGCGGCGAACACGGTGGTGATCCCGCATCGATTGAATTCTGCCATCGAACTGGCTTTGACTATGTCAGTTGTAGCCCCTACCGTGTGCCAATCGCGCGACTTGCCGCTGCACACGCAGCCCTGCGTTAAGCCACAAACTATTTCAGGCGGCAACCCGAGATGAAAGGAACCCGAGATATGTACGATATCGAGCGCATCAAGGAAGCGATTCGCGACATACCGGACTTCCCCTCGGAAGGCATTATCTTCAAGGACATCACGCCCGTCCTGGGCGATCCGCAGCTATTCACAATGGCCGTTGACGCGATCGCGAATCGCCACATCAATTCGGATGTCCGCAAGATCGCGATTATCGATGCACGCGGCTTCATATTCGGCGCCGCGATCGCCTACAAGTTGGGTATCGGCCTGGTCCCCATCCGCAAAGTCGGCAAACTGCCCTATAAGACATTCGAACAGCAATACGAACTGGAGTACGGCACGGCCACGCTATGCGTTCACGTGGATGCGTTCGAAAAAGGTGAGAAGGTCGTGCTTGTAGACGATTTGCTCGCCACCGGCGGCACGGCCAAGGCCTCTGCGGACCTGATCGATCGCGCGGGAGGCGTCCTACACGAGATCGATTTCCTGATCGAGCTCGGCTTCCTCGATGGAGGTAAGATCCTCGCCAATTACCCGGTTTTTTCGCTGCTGACGGTATAGACCGGCCGAGCGCGGGCCATCAGGACGGCGACGGAAAACCCGCCCACCGTCCCATCCGGCCTTTATGGTGTACCTGCGACGCTACCAGCGTCCGCCACCGCCACCGCCACCGCCGCCGCCACCGCCGCCATCGTCGCCGCCGCCATCACGAGGACGGGGACGGGACTCATTGACGCGTATGTTACGGCCATTAAAATCCTGCTCGTTCGTAGCGTCGATTGCCTTCTGTGCCTCATCATTGTTCGGCATCTCGACGAATCCGAAGCCCTTCGAACGGCCCGTATACTTATCGATAATCACGCGAGCGGACGTAACCGTCCCGTGTGCTTCGAACAATTCCTGCATTTCCTGATCTGTTGCCGAATACGGCAAATTGCCCACATATATGTCCATCACCGACTCTCCATCTACGTGCCATCAATCTACTACACCGACTCCTACTGCATGACACGGCATGAGGTTCGGGCGGGTCATTATCGACCGCGGGGGGACTATGGCACCTCGCGTCACCCTTGACAAGCGGTACTTACGGGGTTTTCTGCCCCTCTTCAGAGGCAAACCCACCCCTGCCTACCGGCATCAGGCCGACCGCGCAGCGTGCTCGAGCGACTTCATCGAAGACAATGCCGGGGCCAATTCGTTCGCCGGATCGTACGCCGCCGTCTCGAGCGACAGGCGTCCGCTATAGCCGGCGTCCGCAAGGGCTTTGAAGAACGGCCCGAAATCACAAGGCTCAGCCTCCGGTGGCCGGCGTGATGGAACTGTCGCGACATGAACGTGGGTCAGCCATTCCGCGCCCGCGACGATATCCTCGATCGCGTCATCGTCCAGTAGCAGATGGTAGGAGTCCACGAGTAACTGAAAGTGGGGGTGAGCCACCTGCTTCACAAACTCGGTACACTCGCCAACTGTATTCAAAACGTTGCATTCCGTCACATTGAGCGGTTCCAGGACGATCACCACATCGTTCGCCGCCGCCTCCTCGGCCGCCATCGTGGCGAAGCTAACGAGTTGCGCGTGGCCGACGCTGGGATCGAATCCATCCGGAATAGCACGTGCCCCACCGGAACCAAAGACGATCTGCTCAACTCCCGCAGTCTTCGCCCGGCAGCAGGCTATCGAAACGAATTGCGACAACGCCGCATCGTCCACCGCCGTGCCGGTAATTTTCAGATCTCCGGGAATGAAACAATTGACCACGGGACAAGGCAAAGCCGCTGAGCGCACCTGCTCCAAACGGGCGGCGAACGTATCATCCGGCTCCCGCGGCGCCAACAGGCTACCGGTCGTCCACTCGATATACTCATACCCCACTGCCGCAGCAGCTTCAGCCCCATCCGGCCCACAACAGACACCGTATCGCATCATCTTCTTCCACTCCTTATTATTATCAAAACAGGCGGGCGGGGGTAGTCCAGGCCATATACGCGTACCACCACGCCGAACCCCAGTTCATCCAAATCAAGGCCGCAAGCGCAATGTACGGGCCGTACGGAATTCGGCTCTGCATACTCTTGCCCCGCAACAGAACGAGGGAAACTCCAACCACCGACCCAACCAATGCGGAAATCATCACACTAAAGATTACAGATCCCCACCCGAAAAAAGCTCCGATCGCACCCATGAGCTTGACGTCCCCAAGCCCCATGGCGTCCTGTTTGTAAATAAGACGCCCGATGATCGCGATCGCGTAAAGCGACCCGGAGCCCGCCGCTGCCCCGATCGCAGCCCGTTTCAAGGCATCCACGGCCGTTATGGCGCCCTCCCCCGGCAGCCTGTGCAGGTCCGGCACGAACCAGCTGATCAGGCCGCCCAGCACAATTCCCCCCAGGGTCACGCGATCGGGCAGGATCATGTGGTCGAAATCCACAAAGGTGCCCAGCACCAACCCGTAAATAATCAGCCAGAAGATCGGAACCAGGGCAATCTGCGATACAGCCACCAGGCCGAGGGGCCGTGGATCGGCTCCTAGCTTGAACCATGCCAGCAGGAACAGAAAGGCGACAAGAGCTTCGACCGTAATGTAGCGCGCCGAAATACGTGTCCCGCAACTCGCGCAGCGCGCCTTGAGCGCGATCCACGCCACGAGCGGGATGTTCTGATACCACGGGATCGGCGTTTTGCACGAGGGGCAGTGACTCGGCGGATGGACGACCGACTGCTCGAGTGGGATACGATAGATACAGACGTTCAGAAAACTTCCCATACAAGCGCCCAACCAGAAAACGATAAGCGAGAAGTACGCGTACAGGAATCCGTTCTCCGACATAACAGCCTCGATCATCGATCGTCAGGCGCCGACCGTCTGAACGATTGTCATCGCGCCGCGCGTAAATTCCGAGATATCGGCCCACTGCTGCCCCGCAAGCAACGCTTTGTTGACCATCCAGGATCCGCATATCGCCGCCACCCCTGGTTCGACCAGATACTCGCCCATATTTCGCGCATTGATACCGCCGGTCGGAATAAATTGTATGTCGGTATGGGCGTAGGGGGCGGCCAGCGCCCGGAGCATACTGACGCCGCCACTCGGCTCAGCGGGAAAAAACTTGAGAAACTTGCATCCGAGACCCAACGCCCGTTCAACCTCCGACGGCGTCGCTACACCCGGGATCATCAACATGTCCCGCTCGTTCGCCGCCTCGACGACCTCTCTGTTCGTGCCGGGCGACACCGCGAAACGCGCCCCGGCGTCGTGCGCCCGGCGCACCTCATCGGCCTCCAGCATGGTGCCGGCACCAACCAACATCTGCGGGAGTTCCGCCACAAGGCGCCGAATGGACTCTTCCGCGCAGGGTGTCCGGAAGGCAATCTCGACGATATCCAATCCGCCGTCGATCAGCGCCTGACCCAGCGGAACGGCGAGTTCGGAATCGCCTATGGTAACGACGGGAATCACTCTCTTTTCAAGGATTCGATTCACCTCGGCATCTTAATCAAACCCGCCCGGCATGCAAAGCGTTCAGTTCACGCGGCCGGCGCACTGGACCTCTGCAGACGTGCATGCTAGTCTGCGCCGCATGAAATCCGTAGCACTCGTAACAGGCGGCACCCGCGGAATCGGCCTTGGCATAGCCACCTGTCTCGCGCGGGATGACCACGATCTAGCCCTCTGCGGACGGCGGGACGAGTCGCAGCTAGCCGATACACTGGACAACCTGCGCGCGCTCGGAGCCGACGTGCTCTACACGACTGCCGACGTCGGCCTCTCTGCCGATCGTGTCGCGTTGCTCGACGCCGTTCGTGACCGCTTCGGCCGACTCAACGTCCTGGTCAACAACGCCGGCGTGGCCCCGGACGTACGTGCGGACATACTGGAAGCAAGCGAGGATAGCTACGACCGCGTAATGAACATCAATCTCAAGGGGCCGTATTTTCTGACACAGGCCGTGGCCAACTGGATGATCGAACAGAAGCAGCGTGCGGCGGACTACGCCGGCTGTGTGGTCAACATCTCATCGGTATCGGCGACCGTAGCCTCCCCCAATCGGGCTGAATACTGTGTTTCCAAAGCCGGAGTGGCGATGGCTACTGCGCTCTTCGCCACGCGACTGGCGGAATACGAGATCCCCGTTTTCGAAGTCCGTCCCGGTATCATTGAAACGGACATGACATCCGGCGTAAAAGAGAAGTACGATACATTAATCGCGGACGGCCTGCTCCCGCAGGCACGTTGGGGCACACCTGAAGACGTTGGTAAAGCCGTTGCGATGCTTACGCGCGGCGATCTGCCCTACTCCACCGGACAGGCACTCATGGTGGACGGGGGATTGACCATGCAGTCACTATGACCGCATCGCGTCCTCCAGTGCCTCCCGCATGACATCAACCGGCGCCTCGCGCCCGGTCCATATCGATAAGGCCACGGCGCCCTGATGCAGCAGCATACCCAGGCCGTTGCTCGCCTGCGCCCCCGCTTCCCGCGCGCAGCGCATCAAGGACGTCTCACGGGTCGTATAAACCATATCGAACAGCGCCTGCCCCGATCGAAACGCCTCGGCGCCGAGCACCGGAGCGTCGTCCGCGTTCAATCCGACCGAGGTTGTATGCACCACCAGGTCCGCCGCGCGTGACGCATCGGCCCACGTCCCCTCCACCCCGAGCGCCGACGACACATCGCAGTTTGGCGCAGCCTCCGCGATATCGAAAACAACCGGCCGCACCTGTTCCTCGCGACGGCCCGCAACAACCACCCGCGCGGCACCGCGCAAAGCACAGGTAATCGCAGCCGCGCGGCCGGCACCACCGGCGCCCAGCACGCAAACGCTGCGCCCTTCGATCGTCTCGCCAAAACTCTCCTGCATCGCGCGCATCAGGCCTTCGCCATCCGTATTGTGTCCGCAGATACCGGCATCGGTGAAGACAACGGTATTAACAGCACCCACTGCTTCCGCAGATGCGTCCAGTTGATCGAGCCCCGCGAACGCGACTTCCTTGTGCGGAATCGTGAGATTGACACCACCAAACCCCATTGCGCGCATCGACTCGAGAACGCCCATCAACGCATCCGGCAGAACGTCGTAGGCCAGGTAAACAGCATCCAGCCCCATGGCGCGCAGCGCCGCGTTGTGCATCACCGGCGACAGCGAATGGACGATCGGATGCCCCAACACGGCAAACGACTTCGTCGGGGCGGTAACATCCGTCATAACTGGCTCCAGCGAGAGATGGTGTAACAATCGTTCAGGCGGTCCGGCGATGCGGCTGCATATCCACGGGTGCGAAGAACGCGGCCACTCATGCCGCGCGCGGCTTGCGCGCGGAAGACTTGCCCTTCTTGCCTGACGCGCGATCACGCAGAACACGGTTAATGCACGACAGGTACGCGCGCGCGCTGGCCTCGACAATATCCGTACTGGCTGATTTGGCGCTCACGATGTCGCTTCCAATTGAAACACGCACGGTTACTTCACCCATCGCATCCTTACCGACTGTAACCGCCTGCAGATTGAAATCGATTAATCGCCCACGGACACCCGTAATGCGCTCGATCGTCTTGAGCGCCGCGTCAACCGGGCCGTCCCCACAACCGGCGTCCTGTAGCGTTTCCTTGCCCTTTTTCAGCCGCACGGTAGCGGTCGGAACCGTGTCCGTTCCGGTCACCACATGGAGGTAGTCGAGCATGAAGACGCCTGGCGTTTCTTCCATCTCCTCGCGCGCGATCGAGATCAGATCGTCGTCATAGACAACCTTCTTCTTGTCCGCCAGCGCAATAAAGCGCACGTACGCATCATCCAACTCCGATGATGAAAGCTTGATGCCGAGCCCCTGGAGTTGATGGCGAAAAGCGTGGCGCCCCGAATGCTTGCCGAGAACCAGTTCCGACCCATCGATCCCAATATCCTCGGGCCGCATGATTTCGTAAGTCGTGCGCTCCTTCAACATGCCGTCCTGGTGGATGCCGGCCTCGTGCGCAAACGCGTTCGCACCAACAATGGCCTTGTTGCGCTGCACGGACATGCCCGTCAAACGGCTCACCGTGCGGCTCGTATTGTGCAAATGCTGCGTGCGCACCCCTGTCTTCAGATGTCCGTACAGGTCTGCGCGCGTACGCAAGGCCATCACGATTTCTTCAAGGGCACAGTTGCCGGCCCGCTCACCGAGACCATTGATCGTACACTCCACCGCCCGCGCACCATTCTCGACGGCCGCCAGAGAATTCGCAACCGCCAGGCCCAGATCGTTATGGCAATGCACGCTGATTGTTGCATCGTTGATATTCTTGACGTGCTCGAACAAGTATTCGATCAGTTCGCCGAATCGGCTTGGAATGGCGTAGCCCACGGTATCAGGAATATTAATCGTCGTGGCACCCGCGCTGATCGCGGCCTCGACGACCTGCGCCAGGAAAGGCAGCTCCGTGCGCGAGGCGTCTTCCGGGCTGAACTCGATGTCGTCGCAATGTTTGCGGGCCAATTTGACGGATGCGACGGCCTGCTTCACGATTTCGCTCTCCGCCTTGCGCAGTTTGTAACGACGATGGATTGCGGAGGTGGCGAGAAAGACATGAATACGCGACTTATCAGCGCCGGCCACGGCATCCGCCGCGCGAACAATGTCCTTTTCGAGGCAGCGCGCCAGGCCGCAAATTCGCGGGCCCTTGACCGACTCGGCAATCAGCTTAACCGCCTCGAAATCGTCGGGTGACGCGATCGGGAATCCGGCCTCGATGACGTCCACCTTCAGCTTGGCAAGCAGGTGAGCGATCTCGAGTTTTTCGCGCCGATTGAGACTGCAGCCCGGCGACTGTTCGCCGTCGCGCAACGTCGTATCAAAAATTGAAACCCGTTCCTTGGCTTTGGCCATGACCTGTCCTCGCACAACTCGCGCACCGATCCAGCACGTTGATTGGTATCGTATCAGCACCCCGCCGAATGTAAATGCCCCAGAATCATCAGGAATGCCCGCCGGCACTCAGGGACGAGAGTCGAAATAGGCAGGCAACTCAGCGGTAAATGTCATCTCCTCTTTGGAGTGGGGATGCCGGATCGTGATCGAAGCCGCGTGCAGGGCCAGCGGCTTACGGCCCCTGGCTTTCACGCCATACTTCTTGTCCCCCACAACCGGACAGCCCTTGTCCGCCAGCTGGACCCTAATCTGGTTCTTCCTGCCGGTAAGCAAATCGATTTCCAATAAACTGCGGCTCGCCGTCGTGCTGAGAACGCGATACCCGGTCCGCGCAAGTTTGCCCTTCCGCGGATTCGTGACGGTATACATGCGATGCGCAGCGTTCTCTGCAAGATAGGAGGTGATGACACCCTCCTTATCCGGCAAGGCGCCGTGGACGATGGCGTAATATTGTTTATGAAAGGCCGGCCATTCGTCCTGGAGATAGCGCTTGGCCCCTTCGCTCTTCGCGAAGACGAGCACGCCGGATGTCTCCTTGTCCAAACGGTGCACAATAAACACACGCAGCCGCGACTTCGTGTTCCCCTTGCGCACGTATTCGTTAAGGAGATAATAGGCCGTATTCTCCCGGGTCTTCGCGTTACTCACCGTCAGAAGGCCGCTGATCTTATCCACGACCACGATATCCCGATCCTCGTAGAGAATAGAAAGCCCACGCGGTTGATACCGTTTCGGCGGGCGCTTGAATTGTTTCCGGCTTTCCAGCATCGGCTTCGTGATGTTCACGTGTACATGCTACACCCGGATCAATCGGAGTAAACGGTTTATAAGATCCGGTTTACGTCGGCGCTGCGCCGCACGGACAGTATTTGCGTGACACCACGCCCGGGCAGAATCCCGGTTGCGGGCGGACAGATCGAGGCGTAGGATGAATCTAGCACCCGACAAATGAAGATACTTTTCCTCTCCAGCGTTCTTCCGCATTCCCGCGTCGTCAGCGGATCCATCATCATCCATCATCGAATCCGGATGCTGGCCGAACGCGGCCACGAGGTTGGCCTGGCCTGCTTCGCAGACGAGGACGAGCGCTTATATGTTCCGGACCTGCAGCCGTTCCTGATCGAATGTGAGACCCTCGACCCGCCCACGCCACGCAGCCGGGGCACACGCATACTCGACTATGCGATCAATCCGGTCCCTTCGGCTTTTCGTGCTCTGCGCTCGCAAGAGATGCGGCGCATGGTGGGCCGCATGATCGAACGCACGCATTACGACGTCGTCATCGCGGAATTTTCTGTGATGGGACAATACCTGCATCGCAACACCTATCTGCCCGCCGTGCGGCGAATCGTTTCCTGCCATAGCTGCCATACGCGCGCACATCGCAACGACGTGATTTTAAATCCTATCTCGCCACAAACCGTCATTCGCTCCATTCGGGCGACCGGACTTGCCTCCTACGAATTCGCGATGTATCGCAGCGCCGATCACGTTCTTACATTAACCAATGCAGAACGAATCAGCCTGTTGGACTTGGCTCCCGAATTACATGTCTCCGTCATTCCCTATGGCGTTGATATCAACCATTTCCAACCCTCCGGGAACGGACGCGAAAATATAGTCATGTTCAGCGGTTACTTTTACGACGAACCCAATGCGGATGCCGCTATCTGGTTCACGCGTACCGTCTGGCCTGAATTGAGTCGCCGGTTCCCGGAATTGAACCTGTACTTCGTCGGCCGCGCACCCACGCCGGCCATGCTGGACGCGGCACGGCGGGATCACCGCATCGTGGTCACCGGAGAAGTGGAAGACATGAGCCCCTACCTTCGTCGCGCATCAGCGTTTGTCTGTCCCATGCGCATGGGTACCGGCTTCCGCGGCAAAATACTGCAGGCCATGGCCTGTGGTGTACCTGTCGTATCGACCTCACTCGGAGCACAGGGCTTTCGCGCGCGTACCGGCGACAACATCCTCCTCGCAGACACACCGCGAACCATGCTGCATTCTCTCGAGCTCCTGCTGAGCGATCCGCAGCTGCGCCAGAACATTTCCCGCAGCGCACGTGAGATCGTCCAGTCGCGTTACTCATGGACCTATTGCGTGGATCGACTTGAAGATGTGCTGAACGAGGTGGTCACGGTCCAGAACTAAGTCGCTGCCCAACCGGGATCAATGTTTCCGCCACCACATCCTCGTGCGGTGGATCGAATTCCAGGCGCACACGCGCCGCGAGCGGCACCGTCGCGCCCGACCATTGATCGTGCCAGGCTTCACCGTCAAAGACCTGCACACGAAATCCGTCGAACCGTCCCTCCAGTTGTTCCTCAACCGCCTCGGGCGCGAGGCCTCCCTCGGCCGCAAGTGAGGCCTCGCGCACCAGGCGTCCCCCCTGCCCTGCTCCTCGAACAAGGCTATAGCGAACGCGATAAACGCGATGCCTGGCGAGGTTTTCCGCCCCGGGATCCACTTCGGCCGTATACATATGCAGCGACGAATTCCGTGCGCCATCGCGCAGAAGAGCGAAACCAGACCGCGTGCGATCACTGTCAGCAACGGTGCAGACGAGATCGCGCAGGATTCGGTCCATGGCCGCGGCACCGGCCCCGCCATGACTTCGCCACTCTATCTGGCTGGAAATGGTCCTTGTCGTCAGGCGATAGACCGAGAATGCAAGGGCCGCCAGCACGGCGCCAATCGCCAAGGCAACGATCACTTCGATGAGTGTTACGCCCGATCGTCTCAATCGCCCATGCATTCCATGACGGTTCCACATCAGGTCGCGCCTGTCAATTCGTGGCAATTTAGAGCTGTGTGGTCCAGCGGTTCAAGATGCAATCGTTCAGAATTTAATAGCCTATGGGCGTCGCGATTTCACGGCGCAAGGGTTGACTGTTGAACCGCAGAATCCTTACATCGTGAACTCGGGTTTTCAGATTGTGCGTGACAAGCGTTTGCGGTCAAGCGTTAATAACCTGCTCTATGAGCGATGAGCAACAGAGTTCCCCCGGCCCGAGCCTGGACCAGTACGTTCATATTTTTCGTAAATCGCTTCCGGCGCGCGTCAAGCTCGGTGAGATCGCGCGCTGTCTCGGCACGCTCACCGATGAAAAATGCCTGGCTGTCATCGCTGACGACGTGATGATCGCCCAGCAACTGAGCCAGCGCGGCGGGACCTGGCAGGTCCTGAGATTAAGCGATTCCAACTCATCAGGCCCGACACCCGGAATCGGGCACACCAAATACTGGAACGAGGGCAAGTTCCCGTTTAAAGACAAGACCTTCGACGTTATCGTTATTCTGGATATAGTCGAACGCGCGCACGACGATTCGACCTTGATCCTCGAGTGCCACCGCGTACTGAAGGCGGCGGGACGCCTCGTGGTCTCCGCCCCACGCGTCACAACGATCTCGTTACTGCGGCCACTGCGCTCCATGCTCGGCGTCACCTATGATCGGCGCGGCTGGGTCCGCCCGGGCTACACGGAATCGCAGCTCTTTAACGTACTGAAAGACGGGTTCGACGTACATGAGGTCCGATCCTATGGCGGATTCTTCGCCGAATTCCTGCGCATCATCTCCGATACTGTGAAGAGGCGCAGCGGACACGATGACCGTGTTCCGAGCGCGCGCGCGCTACGCTTCCATTCGTCGCTCTACCCCTTTTTCTGGGTCGCGTATAACCTCGATCTGCTCCTTTTCTTCTCCCGCGGCTATTACCTCACCGCCGTGGCTAAGCGGCGGGCATGGTTGCCGCGCAAGACACCGATTCTTTCTGACGGGCGCACAATCTCCGAAGCCGTCCTGAACCGCATCGCCGATTAAAACCCCGTCAGCGGGCAAAATGGGCATCCGAAAATGGGCATCCAGTGGAAGTGTTCGCGTCAAATTAAGCCCACGCTTGACACAATTCCGATTCATGGTAATTTCCTTTGCTTTTCTCCGAATAGAGATACTTAGAAATGAAACGGTGTTATCAACCATCGCGCAAGAAGCGTCAGCGTAAGATCGGCTTTCGAGCTCGCATGGCGACTCGTGGCGGCAGAAAGATTATTGCGCGTCGGCGGCGCAAAGGACGCGCACGCCTCACGATCTGACGGCGGTGGGGCTCGGTGCACCTTCGCCGCAAGCGCGGGGACACAACATGACACCCAGAGAGAGCGCCGCCGAGGGACTTCTCCGCTCGCAGCGAATCACGGACTCTCAAACCTTCCAGGAGACGTACGATCAGGGAAAACGGTTTCATGGGAAATTTATGGTACTATGGCTCCGCGAGGGCGATGACGCCTGCATGCGCCTGGGCGTCGTGGCCAGCCGCAAGGTCGGCAACGCCGTCACGCGTGCCCGCGCCAAGCGCCGCATGCGCGAGGCCTTCCGCCGGCATCGAAAGCAATTCCGCGGCAACAGCGACGTTGTGCTCGTCGCGCGAGCTGCACTTGTGAAGGCGTCATGGAACGACCTGCTTGACGAACTACTCATGCTGGCCCGTAAAGCTGGCATACTGCCACAATGATCCGCAGCGTCCTTATCGCCTTTATCCGTCTCTACCGGCTGGTCGTCTCGCCGTTCCTTGCCCCTTGCTGCCGATTCCACCCGAGCTGCTCGACGTACGCGATGCAGGCCATCGAACGCCACGGGCCTTGGCGCGGGGGCCTTTTTGCGACACAGCGCATTCTTAAATGTCATCCCTTTCATCCCGGCGGGGTCGATCTCGTCCCAACACAGAACCCGGATACGCGACGCGCATGAATAAACGGGAAAAGATGATCGTCATGGTGCTGTTCGTGCTGCTGATTGCGTGGTCGTTCCTGAGTCCGCGTCCCGGGCCGCCAACCACGGTACCGCCCGCCGTCGACACATCCTTGACCAACGAAACCGTTGCTGCGGATGACGCGCCCGCCAGATACCTATCTCCCGACCCATCTGCCGGCCCGCCAGAAGCCGTGCCGGAGGCCCCCACCGTAATCTCCGGGACCGCTACGCCGGCGCCAGTCGCAGCCGCCCCGACCGTACCGGAACTGCCCGAGAGCCAGCGAATTCTTGAGAACCAGGACATGACGCTCGCGATCACCTCCCACGGGGGTGGCGTGCGGAGAGCGGAACTGCACGGGTATGCCGCCTCACTCGATAATCCCGATGAACGCCTGTCCATGGATTTCGACGCGCCGCCTGCCCTCGCGATCCATGGCCTACCGGGCCTGGAACCTCACAACAGCTTTGATCTCAGCGATACAAGGGGCGATGCAACCGTCACGGCGACACGCACAACGCCAAGCGGCCTCCTCTTCGAGCGCCGGATTGAGCTGAAAGACCAGTACCGTATCGTGGTATCCGACCGCTACGCGAACCTCACTGAACAGGCCATCATCGTGCCCACGCACTCGATTGAATTGGGCCGCATGCGCCTGCAATCGCTCGGCAAGGCCCGCGCCGGAATAATCTACCTCGGCATCGATTCCCTTGCATCGCACGGCGGGGAGAAAGTACGGCACTGGCACAAGAAGCGATTCTTCAGCAACGACATCACGCTAGCCGATCTATTCCAGGAAAAGCAACGCCGCGGTGTCGGTTGCGTACGCTCGATGATGATGCCCAAGTTGGCACAACCGCTGCCGTCCGCGATTCGCGATCGCCAACGTCAGCCCACAGACTGGATTGCATCTAAGAATAAATTCTTCGTTCAGATACTCGCCGCACCGGAGTCCGCCTCCGGCCGCGAAATCATCGCACGGCGGGCCCAGCCTCCAAATGGTGAAGATCCGAACCAACCCCGATCATGGATGCAATCGGCCGTCATCGACGAGGTGGGCGGCGCATTGCTGATTGCCGAAACCGTGTTGACGCCATCTCAGGAAATCACGCGGCGCTACGACTACTACATCGGCCCCAAAAGCCAGAACCGCCTGAAGACGATGGGCAACCATCAGGAAGACGTCATGGAATTCGGCAAGCTGAAGGTTATCTGCGAGCCCCTGCTCTGGACGTTGAACTTCCTGTACGGACTGGTTCCCAATTACGGCGTCGCCATCATCCTGCTGACCCTCATCGTCAAGGCGATCTTCTGGCCGATCACTCACAAGGGCACCGAACACATGAAGAAGATGGCCGAGATCCAGCCGCTCGTGAAAGAGGTCCAGGCCAAGTACAAGGACAAGCCGAAGAAGATGCAGGAAGAGTCCATGGCGCTCTACAAGAAACACAAGGTCAACCCCATGGCCGGCTGCCTCCCGATGGTGATTCAGATTCCCGTCTTCATCGGCCTCTTCACGGTTCTGCGCAGCGCCGTGGAACTCCGTTTCGGCGGATTCCTGTGGATCCGCGACCTGAGCGAACCCGAAGGCCTGCTACAGGGGGTCCTGCCGATCGCCCTCAACATTCTCCCGCTCTTCATGACCCTCCTAACCGTGCTTCAGCAGCGCATGACACCGACGGCCGGTGACCCGCAGCAACAGAAGATCATGATGTTCATGCCGGTCGTCTTCCTGTTCCTCTTTTACAGCATGGCGTCGGGTCTGGTCCTGTACTGGTCTGTCAGCCAGCTCATATCGGTTGTGCAGATGTACCTGCAACGCAGGAAAACACAGGCCGCGCAAGCCACCGCCGGTTAGCCCGGCCCTGAACGCCCTATTCCGGACGCGCTTCGCGAAGCATCAATTCGTTCACGGCTTCGACCGGGTCGCGACCTTCGTGAACCATGGCGTAGACCTGTTCCGTGATTGGAACCTCCACGCCCGCCGCATGCGCGAGTTCGCGGGCGATGCCACAATTCTCGATGCCCTCGGCCACCTGTTTCATGCCATCCGTTATCGCGTGTAGCGATTCCCCGGATCCCAGCCGCTCGCCGACACGGCGGTTGCGACTATGCTGGCTGGAGCAGGTCACGACCAGGTCCCCCAGACCACTCAATCCGGCAAAGGTATCCGGCGAAGCACCTAGCGCACACCCAAGACGTGACATCTCGGCCAACCCACGCGCAATCAGAGCCGCGCGCGTATTATCTCCGAATCCAAGCCCGTCGCTGACGCCCACGGCGACGGCAATCACGTTCTTCAAGGCACCGCCCAGTTCCACGCCGATTACGTCCTTCGACGTGTAGACACGAAATCGATCGCTCATAAACAACGGCTGCAAGGCCCTCGCCCGGCCCTCATCGACGCAGGCCAATACGACAGCAGTCGGAACACGGCGCGCCACCTCTTCGGCGTGGCTTGGCCCGGACAGCACGGCAACCATGGACCGGCCCAGGCTGGCTTGCGCGACCTCACTCAATCGACGGGACGACTCGGGATCGAATCCCTTCGCCACACTGACGACTTCGGCCGCCGCGGGGATATACGCGGCGAATGCCTCCGCGACGCGGGCATAGAACTTGGACGGACTGGCCAGCAGGACCAGTTCTGCGCCGGACACCGCCTCGGCATGGTTTGCGGTCCAACCGATGCCCGGCGGCAATTCAACACCTGCCAGGTAGTCGTCATTGCGGCCCGTCTTCCGCACCCGATCGATATAGTCCGGCATGGGACCCCATACACACACATCGTGTCCGTTGCGTTCGAGCGTCATGGCAAGAGCCGTACCCCAGCCACCATCTCCGATTACTGCTACTTTTCTAGCCATTCACTCTTCCTTTACCGGTCTATCCCGGGTGCGACTTTCGGTGCCATCCAGCAGACGTCGAATATTGGACCGATGACGCCATATTCCCAGCAGACCCAGTGCCGTCAGCACAATAGGCCGAATCATATCGCCACTGCCATACAAGATCCAGACAGACACGATCAGCGCCAGCGAACCGCCCATCGAGCCCACCGAGACATAGCGCGTCGTGCGCAACAGGATCCCGAACACGACCAACGCGATCAATACCGACAAGGGCCCCACAACCACCAGAGCGCCCGCGCTCGTTGCGATCCCCTTCCCACCCTTAAACCCCAGGTACACGGGGCAGACATGGCCGATGACGGCACAGGCGGCACAGAACAAGGCCAACGCATCCGGCGTCGTCCGGCCGGTCAGGTTCTCCACAACCACGGGCAACAGGAGTGTCGGCAACATGCCCTTGAGTGAATCCGCTGCGAAAGTCGCCAGGCCCCATCCTTTGCCCACGGCCCGGTACACGTTGGTGGCTCCGATGTTGCCACTGCCCACCGATCGAATATCAATACCCTTATAGCGTGCGACCAGTAGACCCGTGGGGATGGCGCCAACCAGGTACGCGACAAGGCCGGCCAGCAGATAGTAACCCATCATGCCCATGCGTTATCGACCTGTGCGTTCACCTGCATCGCAGTCTAGCCCGCCGCCCCACCCAATGCAACGCGACGCTTGCATTGAGCAACGCCCATGCTTGCGCAAGGGGACCAGCGACGGCATCAACCCAACTCGAATAGTGCTTGCCGGTCCGTTCGTACCCCTGCTATTTCTCTCCTGTGCGCGAGCCCGCTGGATACGCGCGCCATTCGATCATGAACAGCGACTGTATCTTCTGCCGAATCATCGCCCGCCAATTGCCCTCCACGACCGTCTACGAGGATCCGCATACATTGGCCTTCCTCGACATTGCTCCCATTGTGAAGGGGCATACGCTCGTCATTCCGAAAACGCACCATGATCCACTGCTCGACACACCCGGCCCGGTTCTCGAACAACTCATTCTCGTCGTGCGCAAGCTCGCGCGCGCCATGCGAAGTGGATTAGGCGCGGCCGGCATTAACATCACACAGGCAAACGGCCCCCTTGCCGGGCAGATCGTGCCCCATGTTCATTTTCATATTATTCCGCGCTTCAACGACGACCAACACAGCTGGGCCGCGCCGCAGGGAGACTACGACGACGACGACGATCGGTGTCGGTTCGCGACGCAAATCCAGGCGGCGATCACATCCGACCCGGAGCATAACAATGGATAATCAACACTTCGTCGACGAGATCGATTCTATACGTGACACGGATCCGCGGTACGAACTCGACGCCTACGTGTTCGTATGTGAAGCGCTGCAGTACACCTCACGCATGCTGGATAAACCGCGCAGCGGTCCGGATCGCCATGTTTCGCCGATCGAACTGCTCGAAGGGATACGGAAATACGCCCTGCAGGAGTTTGGTCCGATGGCGCGTACCGTTTTCGGAACATGGGGCATCACGCGCACGGGCGACTTCGGAAACGTGGTATTCAATATGATCGATCGCGAAATTTTCGGAAAAACCGGCACAGACAAACCGGAAGACTTCGCGGATGGCTATGCCTTCGAAGATGCCTTCACGAAACCCTATCTTCCCACGGGCCGACCTGGACCTCAGCGATCCACTCGCCCGGGGGGCCGGCCGCGACTGCCCTAACCGGCCTTTCGCTATTCGAGGAGCCGAGGTAGAGAAACATCAGGAAACGCTGCACGGAAGGCCAGGGGTCTTCAGCGCGACCCCGCTTTGATCAACCCAACCGCTAACGCTTAAGCAGTGGCGCCGCATCACTACGAAAAGAAAGAACTCCCCCTCGAATAGCGCAAGGCGGGCTTAATGAACCCCCTCGGCAAGGGCCCAGCCACGGGAGCGCTCAACTGCCTCGAGCCATCGCGCGTGAAGCGCGTCCGCCTCAACGTCGGACATCAACGGCTCGTAACGAGTGTCTAACTGCCACTGCGCGGCGATATCCTCGATGTTGCCCCACACCCCGATCGCCAACCCGGCAAGGTAGGCCGCACCCAGCGCGCTCGTTTCACGAACGACCGGCACCTCCACCGGGACCCCCAGCATGTCGGCTTGGAACTGCATCAGAAAAGCGTTTCCGGCCGCACCCCCGTCAGCCCGCAACTCCTTCAGTAGGATTCCAGCATCTGCCTGCATGGCACCTAGCACATCACGTACCTGGTAGCAGATGCTTTCGAGTGTTGCGCGTACAATTTGCTCCCGCGACGTCCCGCGCGTGAGTCCAACAATCGCGCCGCGTGCGTACGGATCCCAGTGGGGCGCGCCCAGACCTGTTAGTGCCGGCACGAAATAGACACCGTCGGTCGACTGGACGGAACGAGCCATTGCCTCCGTGTCGCTAGCCGAGTCGATGATCTGAAGCCCATCGCGCAGCCATTGTACTGCCGCACCCGTCACAAAGATGGAGCCCTCCAGCGCATACGACGGTGCCTCTCCCGTCAATTGCCAGGCCATCGTCGTCAGCAGGCCATTCTGACTTGCGATCGGCTCGCGACCGGTGTTCAGCATCAGAAACGATCCGGTGCCATAGGTGTTCTTGGCCAGTCCGGGCGCATAGCAGGCCTGGCCAAACAACGCAGCCTGTTGGTCGCCGGCGATACCCGCGATCGGGAGGCGTGCTCCGTTAAGCAGGTCATCCGCGGTGTGCCCGACGATACCCGAGGAGGGACCGATATCCGGCAGCAGGACATCTGGAATATCAAACAACGCGAGCAAGTGGGGATCCCAGGCCTTTTCGTGAATATTGTAGAGCAGCGTTCGCGATGCATTCGAAACGTCGGTTACGTGTGCCGCGCCGCCGG
Source organism: uncultured Verrucomicrobiota bacterium (assembly GCA_913047795.1). GTDB lineage: Bacteria > Verrucomicrobiota > Kiritimatiellia > CAJWTS01 > CAJWTS01 > CAJWTS01. The sequence goes on from CAJWTS010000029.1 coordinate 28,922, forward strand.
TCAAGTTCCAGATCAGCCAGCTATCCATCGTGCCGGCCGCAAGCTCTCCGGCCCGCTCGCGCAGACCCGGTTCCTGATCGAGGAGCCACTTGAGCTTGGTTGCCGAAAAGTAGGGATCCAGCAGCAATCCCGTCCGGGCGCGAATCTCGTCTTCGCGGCCCTGAGCTTTGAGCTCGTCACAATACGCCGCCGTTCGGCGGTCTTGCCATACGATCGCATTCGACACCGGGCGACCGGAGGCGCGCTCCCAGAGTACAACCGTTTCGCGTTGATTCGTGATGCCGATTGCCGCGATTCGCGATGGCGTGGTCTCGGCATCCTGCAGCGCCAGGTCAATCAGACCTAAAGTCGAATTCCAAATTTCCGCTGCATCATGTTCGACCCAACCGGGACAGGGATAATGCTGCTGGAATTCGGAATAGGCGCGCCCGATCGGTTGCCCATCGGCGTTGAAGACGAGTATGGTGGTGCCGCTGGTGCCCTGGTCAATCGCCAGTATCAGTCCGTCCCGCATCATACGATACGCTTCCGGAGGTGTCCGGCCTAACCCCGGTCAACTCACGACCGGCACCGCCGCCAGCATCTCGACCAGGTTCTCCCATGATTCGCGATGCGTCTTGGATCCGCCGGTGAACTCGATGCCCATCGCATACTCCGCCGAGACGCGGTCGTGGGAGACCCATCGGATCTCCCCCGCATGCGTGTACGCACTGGGCGGATCATGGACGAATACGAGCATGTCGATCGGCGTGTTGGCTGCGATCTCGGTATCGCTCACAATGCGTACGCCACTCGCGGAGAGGTCTTCGGTACGACAGTTACATTCCTTACCGCGACCGAGTCCGCGTTCACCACTGGGATAAATCTTGATTTCTACCCGCGTGTCGTAACCAAATCGGGGTCGCTTTCGCCTGTCATCATTCTGCATTATGGGAGCTCCTGACGCCGTTTGAATAATAGCTTAAAATCCTCCGCAGGGTCAAGACAGATCAGGCGATCGGGGCGCCGAGATATGGGATTTTCCTTGAACAAACATCCGCCATGGGCACAATGCAGCCGTTTATCCGAATGGAAGCAACACCTTGTCAGAGAGGAACGATCTCATGTCTATTCGCAAAAAGGATATCAAAGTCGGCGTCGTCGGTTACGGCGGAGCATTCAACATGGGACGCGGCCATCTGATGGAAATGCAGGCTGCGGGAATGACTCCTGTCGCCGTATGCGAGGTGGATCCTGATCGACGCGCCGTTGCCGCTGAAGATTTTCCAGAAATAGAGACATACGCCTCCCTTGCGACCATGCTCAAGAAATCCGCCGTCAACCTGATCACGATCATTACACCCCACAACACGCATGCGCGCCTGGCCCTCGCCTGCCTCAAGGCCGGTCGCCACGTGGTCTGCGAAAAACCGTTCGCCATCCGAACGACAGAGTGTCAACAGATGATGCGCGAAGCGCGCAAGCGCGGGCTATGCCTCACCACCTATCACAATCGACACTGGGATGGCTGTATTCTCGAGGCGGTCGAGCAGATCGTTAAAAAGCGTGTTATCGGAGATGTCATCCGGATCCACTGCCGCTCCGGAGGCTTCTCGATGCCGGGGTCATGGTGGCGTTCCAGCAAGAAGATATCGGGCGGAATCCTCTACGATTGGGGCGTACACTATCTTGAGTATTGCCTCCAGTTGATCGACGAGGAGATGCTTGAAGTCACCGGCTATGCCCACAATGGCATCTGGGCTCCACGCACGCGATGGAAGGAGGACACGATCGAGGATGATGCGCAGGTGGTCGTTCGATTCAAGAATCAGAAATGGATGAACCTTACCTTCTCGAACATTGACACGAACCTGCAGCCCCAGGGAATCGAAGTCACCGGTTCAAAAGGAACGTACTGGTTCGACCTCGGTTCGTATGAGATCAAGTTACCCGGCCGCAATGACTCCGAACGCCTGACGCGCGGAAAGAATCCCGCCGGGGCATGGGACCGCTACTACAAGAATGTCGCCGATCACCTTTCGCGCGGCACAAAGCTGATTATCACACCGGAATGGGCATCACGCCCCATTCATATCCTGGATCTTGCCGATCAGAGCGCGCGCAAGGGCTACGCCATTCGGACCACGATTCGCTAGTCGCTCGCAAGTCTGTCTCGCTACCGGAGGGTCGGTGCGCTATCCTGTGCGGCATGCGGCAACGCGCACCTCTCGCTCTGATCCTGCTGACCATGCTCGTTGCAGGGTGCTCCACCCCGGCATCCCGCATTCACAAGAACCAGACCGTGTTCGATGCCTTACCGGCAGCGACCCGGGAGAACCTGCGACAAGGCCGGGTTGCAATTGGCTACGACACGAATATGGTCTACATCGCCTTGGGTCGACCGGACCGCATCTATCACCGAACGACCGAAGAAGATTCCATTACGATCTGGCAGTACACCGGCTATCGTCATCGGTCACACCACTACCCCGTGCATGCAACGCATCTCGTACGTGACGGACGCGGTGGCTTTAGAAACGTCGGGCATACGCAATGGATCGGCGTGACGGAGCGGTATCCGTTCGATCGCGGCCGCGTCGAGTTTCGAAAAGGCAAGGTCACAGCGCTTGAGACACCTGGCGAGTAGGCACGCTACTCATCCGCCAGAGCGTCGGCGATGGCCGCGAGAAACTGCTCTTTCCGAAAAGGCTTGCTGAGGTACGCAGCCGCGCTGAGATCAGCCGCACGTTCGCGGTTTCCGTCGAGTTCGTCTCCACTTACGAAGATGAACGGGATACCGGACAGCTCTTCATCGTTTCGAATCGCTTCGAGTGTGCTCATGCCATCCATCTCCGGCATGAGTCCGTCACACAGGATCAGGCCGGGTCGTTCACGCCGGGCCATCGTGATGCCGACTCTCCCATTTGGAGCCTCGAGCGTTTCGTAGCCCGCGCGCGTCAAGGATGGCGACGATCAGTTCCCGAACCACGTTCTCATCGTCTATAACCAGAATTGGATCGGACATCGGGCGAGGCTACATCTCGCCATATCGGGCGACAAACAAAAACCTCGCGAAACGGTCCTGTTTTATCCACAATATGCGCTATCGAAGCGACTGATCCAAAGAATAGTGAAAATGGAAGCCGCCTGCCGATTATATTTGCGGTTACATCACACTAGCGGTCGCACCTGCCATTCACGCCAATTGGAGTCCAAGAGCGAGAAATGACAGCGCCACGAATTTCGAATAGTTCGGCACCTTCTCGAACCCGCCCGTTGACGAATCTGACCGTAACGATCTCCATCGGGTTCTTCTCAGTGCTCCTTTTTTTGAGCGTGAACTTTAGCGGCTTGCTGAGCAATTTCTTAAGCCCGTACTCGGCACTTCCGAATGTTTCACTGGTGACCAATATCCTGTTTCTGGGGGTCGCGACCATGTCCTGGATCGCCTATCGTCGCTGGCGTGAAGAGACCTCGATGCGCGACGAGCTCGAGAACATCCTCACGAGCATCCGCCCGGACACACTCATCGTCATAACGCCGGACCGTAAGATCGTCGTCTGCAACGAGGCCCTCTCACGCATGTTTGGCTACGCCCCCGATGAGATCCTGCAGAAGACGACCGACAAGCTCTACTACGACCGCCGGTCTCGCAAGCATCGGCGCCCGGAAGTCTACGAAGCTCTTGAGAAGGACGGATTTCATGTCGGAACGGCGACCGGCATAAAAAAGAATGGTAAACTTATCCCACTCGAGATTATCTCCGGCGGACTTAAAGATAAACGCGGCGCCGTCCTGCTTCTAAGGGACATCAGTGATCGCGTGCGGGCTGACGAGCGCCGCGCGGACCTTGAAGAACGGATGCAACAGCGTCAAAAACTTGAAAGCCTGGGTGTACTTGCGGGTGGAATAGCCCACGACTTCAATAACCTGCTCGCGGGCATTCTAGGCAATGCCGACCTGCTCGCTACCGATCTGCCCGCTGACTCCCCCATGAAATTGTATACGAACGAAATCATGGGTTCCGCTCGCCGGGCGGCCGAGCTTTGTTCCGAAATGCTGGCCTACTCCGGCAAGGGGAAATTCGTGGTAGAGCCACTATTGATCTCGAACATCATAGATGAAATGCGCCCGTTCCTGCAGATGACCGTTTCAAAAAAGGCCAGGCTGCAATTCCAACTGGATGGCGACCTTGCTTATATCGAGGGCGATCGTCCGCAGGTTCGCCAGATCATCATCAACCTCATAACGAACGCATCAGACGCTCTGGAAGAAAAAGAAGGGGCCATCAACATTCGGACCGGCAGCATGAACTGCGATGAATCGTATCTGTTGGAGACATATTTTGATGAACTTCCAGCTCCGGGCGAGTTCCTTTTTATCGAAGTTTCCGATACCGGTGTCGGTATGCCCAACGATACGCTCGCTAAAATCTTCGAACCCTTTTTCACGACCAAGTTTACCGGCCGTGGCCTCGGTCTCGCCTCCGTCCAGGGGATTATTCGCGGTCACGGCGGAGCATTGAAAGTCGTAAGCGAGCCGACGAACGGAACAACGTTTACTGTGCTGTTCCCGCGCAGCGAGTACTCCCCGCCGATGACAGAAAACGACCCCGAGACCCACGATATTGATTGGCACGGCACCGGGACCGTACTGGTTATCGACGACGAACCCGGCGTCATTCGGCTCGCGACTGATATGCTGGAACGAATGGGTTACGAAGTCATTGCTGCCGAAGACGGTCGCAAGGGACTGGAAGCGTTTTGGGAACACGAGGACGCACTCAGCCTTGTGCTGCTGGACCTGACCATGCCCGAACTGAGCGGCGAGGAGGTCTTCCGGGAGATCAAACGAATCAAGCCCAAAATCCGGGTTCTAATCAGCAGCGGGTATAGCGAGGATGAGGTCGCTGCCGCCTTCACCGGCAGCAGTCCGGATGGATTCCTCCAGAAACCATACGAATCGACACACCTAAGAGAGAAGATCATCGAAATCCACACAAATACCAGTAGCGTAGCTCCATGAAACGCTTTCGTGATATTCGAATTGTAACCAAGCTTGTCTTCAGCATGCTCGTAGTCATCATCTCTGCGATCGTGCTTGGCACGGCGGTCTTCACGATGGAACGTCGTTCGAATCTCGAACTGGTCAAGCGGCTGGAACTCGAAACCATCAGCCGTACCATCTTCGACCTCAACCAGTTGCTCTCCGACCTCCTGATCTTCCAGGGTGAACGCCCCAAAATCCAATGGCGATCGAAATACAACTCCCTGTCGCTAGGCCTGGCCTCGTCGATTTACTCCCAACCCGAGGAGCAGGCGATATTGAAGCGAATCCGAGCCGACCATGAGGACTTAAAACATCTCTTCAGCTCACTTCTTAAGAGCCAGCACCGGCAGGCATTGGTGCCCGGCGCCGCGCCGCGAGAAAGGATCGTCACCGGTCACCTGATGTCACAGATCGCGATCAAGTCGCAGGCCATGATCGCCAGATCCCTGGAGTTGGGGTCAATCATCAACGGCAACATTCTCGCCAATCGGCGGACAACAACGATCATGGTCGTGCTGTTCGCAACTGTTCTCGGCCTCGAACTCTTGATGATCCTCATCCTGATCCATTCGTCGGTCATCAAGCCCATCATCGAACTCCAACGAGGGACGGAGCGCCTCGCCACCGGTGATCTGGACCACCAGGTCCCGCTCGATCAGGAAACGGAACTCGGCCATCTGGCCAAGGCCTTCAACGCCATGAGTCGACGCCTCAAGAAGTCTTTTTCAGCCCTGGAAATTCAGATTCGCGAACGCGAACGCGCTGAAACTGATTTGATTAATGAATCGGAAGAACTACGCGTCACGCTCAACAGTATCGGCGATGGTGTGATTACGACGAATCCCGAGGGACAGGTTCACCTGCTCAACCCGGTCGCTTCCGAAATGATCGGTTGGCCCCAGGGCGAGGCCCAGGGCATGCCCATCGAAGAAGTGTTTCGCGTCATGGACCAGCGTGAACGATCCGTTTGCGACGACCCCGTTGCCAAGATCCGGGAGGCCGGTCGACTGTTTGGACTCGATGCACAGCCTATTCTCATTAGCCGCAACGGAACCGAGGTATTGATCGCCGCCAGTGGCGCGGCCATGTTCGACGCGGAGAGCACGTTCATCGGCGTAGCCGTCGTGTTTCGAGACGTGACAAGGCAGCGCTCGATGGAGCAGGAAGCAATTCGAATGCAGAAACTGGAGTCCGTCGGCGTGCTTGCGGGAGGAATTGCGCATGACTTTAACAATATCCTGACCGCGATCCTCGGCAATCTCTCGCTGGCCGCGTTTGAACTCGATCCGTCGCACGAATCTTATGATCTGCTCAAGGAGTCGGAAAAGGCCTGTATGCGCGCCAAGAAACTGACACACCAACTGCTGACCTTTTCCAAGGGTGGGTCACCCGTCAAGACAACGGCACAAATGCCGGAATTATTGAGCGAGTCGGCCCACTTCGCCTTGCGCGGCTCGAACGTAGACATCAAGTTCCACATTGAACCTGGCCTATGGCCTGCCGACGTGGATACCGGTCAGATCAGCCAGGTTATTCAGAACCTCGTCATCAACGCGATGCAGGCCATGCGCGAGGGTGGCCTGATCCAACTTCATGCCAAAAATTTCATGATGGAGGATACGGATGATCAACCGCTCGAGCCGGGCAAGTACCTGAGCATCACCATTTCCGATCAGGGGTCCGGCATCCTGCCCGAAGACCTCGAGCGAATCTTCGACCCTTACTTCTCGACCAAGAGGGAAGGCAGCGGCCTCGGACTCGCGATTATTCATTCCATCGTCACCAACCACAATGGCCATATCAGCGTCGAATCGCGCGCCGGCATCGGCACAAAGTTCCATCTCTACCTGCCGGCGACAGCTCTGGAACAAATAGCCGTGCACGACACGGAAGCGGTGCCCCCCTCACGACCGCGGGTCGGCAAGGGGAATATACTGATCATGGATGACGAGAAATTGATCGGCAAAATCGCCGGCCGCATGCTGAATCGACTCGGCTACAAGTTCGAGATCGCAATCAACGGCGAACACGCCATCGAGAAATTCATCGACGCCCGCTCGGCCAACCAGCCCTTCGACCTTGTCATACTGGATCTGACCATTCGCGGCGGAATGGGCGGCCGCGAAGTGGTGAAGACGCTCCTGGAAATTGATCCGGATATTCGTTGCATCGTTTCCAGCGGCTACTCCAATGACCGCGTTCTGGCCAACTATCGGAACTTCGGATTCCACGGTGTTGTCGTAAAGCCGTACAACTTTGACGGACTGCGAGAAATCGTGAATAAGTTCCTTGTACAGCCGGACACCGCTGAGACCTGAACCCAAGCCGCCCCAAGAACCCCGGAATCCGCCCGCGCCATCAGGGCCCCGACCGTTCGGATGCGATCTCAGCCAATGCCTGTCGATCGATCGTCGGCTCCCAGGCTATCTCCCTCGGCCAGGGCAACACCGTGCGCGGAATCTTGAAGCCCGGTAAATGTGCACGCAACGCATCCAGCGCCTGCCGTAGCGTGGCGACCGCCGACTCCTCGACGAATACGACCGCCCGACATCCGAAATTGGCGTCGGGCACAGGGACCACGGCGACCGGGGCAATGCCGAACTCGCGCTGAATGACGACCTCGATTTCTTCGGGATGAATGTTCTCGCCGCCGGAGACGAACATATTGTCGCTTCGACCATTAACCCAGAGCGTTCCATCCTCCTCCACGCGACCGCAATCTCCGGTCGCAAACCAACCACCTTCGGAAAAGGGGCGAAGAAGTTCCCCTGACGAGACATAGCCTTCAAAGCGAGCGGGACCACGGACCTCAATCTCTCCTCTATCCGAAACACGCACGTCATGGGCGGACAGAACTCGACCACAGGATCCCGGCATTCCGGCGCCGCCATGCCCCGACTCCGTCGCCACCTGGGATGCCATTTCAGTCATCCCGTAGGTGCAACGCACCGGCAACCCCTGCGCCCGTGCACGACGGACGAGCCCGGCGTCGATCGGACCGCCACCCAGGAGCAGGTGCTTGATCGCAAGATCACTCTCCAATCGCCCTGAACGTCCTATCAACTGGGCCAACTGCGCGCCCACCAGCGATACATGTGTGATGCGTGCTCGCGACAAGACATCGTGCATAGGCCTGCTCGTGTCGGCCAGCACCATCGTGGCCCCGGCAAGCATGCACCGAAACATGATGGCCAATCCGCCGACATGGTACGTCGGCAGCGATAGTAGCCAGCGATCCCCCGGTCCCAGTGAAAGACTTGCGTTCGAAGCCAGAGCGCTCGCGACATGCGACTGCAGGACATGCAGGACGCCCTTGGGCTCTCCACTTGATCCCGATGTAAAAAGGATCGTCGCCGGCTTCCCGGTCACCAGCACCCTGGACCCCTGGTCACCCCCACCTGACGCGCCCGACATGGGGATATCGTCTATTGCATGACTTTCAACGACATCATCTACGGGGCATGCGTCTCTATACACCAGGCACCGCGCTCCGACTTGCTCAATCATTTTAATGCGCGTCGCATCCGGCACCCGCAGACTGAGGGGGCAGAAGACCAGCCCCCGGCGCACGCAGGCCCAGGCGATCACCGTCACCTCGAAAGCGCTCGGGGAATGAACGGCAATCACGTCGCCCTGATCGAATCGCGAGAACCACTCTTCGGCTGACCGTACCGCGAGGTCCATCGCGGCATATGACCACGTGCGATTGCCTGCGATGTACGCCGCCGCATCCGGCTGGTTCCGTGCGGCGTCCGCCATCGGACATTTCATCTCGGCGAACGAACTCATGCGCCGGATGGTTGTTCCTGAACGGGCACGTCTCCCTCGCAGATTAGCCGGCAACGATCCATGTCGACCTGATGCCTTTCGCTAAAAGGCGCATCGATCACTATCGGACACTTCAGCGCGGAGAACGCGGGATTAATCACATCCCCCGCGAGCCGGCTCGCGGTATCAAGTCCAGCCGCCGGGCCCGTACCGGGTAACGCGGCAGCAAGGCTGGCGAGATGCCAATGACCGATGCCGCTTTCGAAACATGCGCTGATGACCCGCTGAATGCCCGCAGTCGCGGCAAGCCTTATCAAGGTTTTCATCCGGCTCCACCCCCCGAGAACCGTTGGCTTCAGAACGAATGCTCGCACATGTGCCAGCAATGGATCGCCCTTGCTGATGCTCCGCTCTGCGAGGGTCTCATCCAGGGCGAGAGCGCATCCTGTCCGTTCCGCGAAGGCAAGCAATTCATTTCGTCCGGACAACGGTTCCTCCAAATACTCGAGCCTGAGGCAGGACGTCAGTGACATAAAGGTCTCCGCCTGCCCGAGCGTCCAACGCCGATTCGCATCAACGCGCAACGCACTGCCAGCTCCAAGCGCATCTGCGATCGCGCGCACGATCCGTGCATCTTCGGTGGGGTCAAGCGCCCCCACCTTCACCTTGACCACAGTCGCGCCCTGCTCGCGCAATGCCACCGCCCGACTCACGACATCGCCGGACCGTCCGTCAAGCAAGGGGCAGACCTGCACACTCCCTTCGGCATCGCGACGAAGGTACTGCGCGACGCCGAGGCCCTCCTCTTCAGATGCCAGCATCAATTGGGCCGATTCGATACCGAAAGCCACCGACGGAAACACGTCTGCGGCCCCAGCGCCGCTCGCGCGCATCAACATCGCAGGCACATCAGTAGTCACTTGCTCGCGTGCCTGCTCGTACGTCTCACGGCTAAATCCAGGCAGCGGCGCGATGTCCCCCCACCCTGTCCGCCCCGTATCCGACTCAAGGCGCACGAGCATCCCGGACCGGGAGGTCAACGTGCACAGGGGTAGCGCGAGCGGACTCGCCAACGGCAAGTCATACTCGTAGATTCGGTATCCACGCATGCTCATATGAGCCAGCCGACCGAGAAGACGACGCAATAAAGGATCAGCAATCGGGCCGTTTGAACGAGCGCACCGTTTAGTGCGGATCCAGCGTTCTCCTTCCGTACGGTCCTGATCGCGGGGATAGCCACGCCCAGCAGAGCTACCGTCGCCACCGCAACAGGGCCGCGCCCCGTCCACAAATACAGACCGAGCGGAAGCAGGCAGGCCAGCGTGATCGCGACACCGTACTGCGTGCGCGCAAAGGCAGGGCCCAACCGCACCACCAGCGTACGTTTCCCAGCCACGCGGTCCTGATCCACGTCACGCAGATTATTGACGGTCAACAGCCCGACAGAGATCAGGCCCGGCGCAAAGCCTGCGACGATGACCTCGGGCGGTAAACTTAGCGCCTGGACATAGTACGTACCACCGACGGCCACCGGTCCGAAAAAAACAAGCACAAATAGATCGCCCAAGCCCACATAAGCGAGCGGTTTTGGACCGGCGGTATAGGCGATTCCGCAAAAGATAGACAAGGCCCCGATTATGACCATCGGCCACCCGGCGCGGTATACGAGATAGATACAGGCCATGACCGCCAAACCAAAGACGAGGCAGGTTGCGGCGCGCATCGCGTCAGGCGTCACGAGGCCAGCCTGTACCGCCCGCGTCGGACCCACGCGATCCTCCGTGTCCGCGCCCTTTAAATAGTCGCAATAGTCGTTACAGAAGTTCGTGCCAATCTGGATTAAGATCGCTCCGATCATGGCGACGCCCGCGGCCGCCACATGCATACCGTCGGCAGCGGCAGCCATGGCGGTTCCGACGATCACCGGTGCCACGGCTGCGGCCAGGGTCTTCGGTCGCGCCGCGAGAACCCATACCGAGAGACGGGATCTCGCCACGCCTACGGCCTCCGCGGAAACTTACCAAAGTCCGGCTTGCGCTTCTCCAGGAAGGCATTGCGACCTTCCTGTCCCTCTTCGCTCATGTAGTAGAGCATTGTCGCGTTCCCCGCCAACTCCTGCAGCCCGGCTTGTCCGTCGCAATCTGCGTTAAGCGCCGCCTTGAGGCAGCGTATCGCCATCGGGGAATTGGCGAGAATCTCACGGCACCAGGTCAGGGTCTCGGACTCCAATCGCTCGTTCGCAACCACGGTGTTGACCAGGCCCATATCCAGGGCCTGCTGAGCATCGTATTGACGACAAAGAAACCAAATCTCGCGCGCCTTCTTCTGACCCACAATGCGCGCCATGTAACTGGCGCCCCATCCCCCGTCAAACGATCCAACGCGCGGTCCCGTCTGCCCGAAGACAGCGTTCTCCGCCGCGACAGTCAGGTCGCACATCATGTGCAGCACGTGACCGCCCCCGATGGCGTAGCCGGCGACCATGGCCACAATCGGCTTCGGACAGGTCCGTATGTCCCGCTGAAAGTCCAACACGTTCAGTCGATGAACGCCACCCTCGTCGCGGTATCCCGAGTCTCCCCGTATTTTCTGGTCGCCGCCCGAACAAAAAGCCTTGTCGCCTTCGCCCGTCAGAATAATCACGCCAATCGACGTATTTTCGCGCGCGTCGCCAAGCGCATCCCGCATTTCATCGACCGTCAGCGGTCGGAACGCGTTGCGCACTTCGGGCCGATTGATCGTGATCTTCGCCACGCCGTCACAATGCTCGTAGCGGATGTCCGTGTAGGCCTTCGCTTCGCTCCAGATTATATTACTCATGATCTCTCCTCTCCCTCCATTCATCCCTGATTGGGATCGAGCCCCGCCATGAATCCCTCAAGTATCCCCGACAAGGCCTCCGGTTGCTCGAGATGTATCGTGTGTCCGGCGTCCGGAACGATCACGCGCCGGACCGGGGCCATGGCTCCCGCAAGCTCATCCATCAGCCCACAATACTTCGCATCCTCGGCGCCTGCAATAACCAGTACGTCCATCGTCAATACCCCGAGGGACTGCCGCAGATCTGGCTGCAGGCTCACATCGAGTGATTCCAGCACACGCGCCAGTGTAGCCGGGTTATTACAGCGTCGCTTCTTCAGAATAGTATCCAATAGCTCGGGCCGTTGCCGTAGCGACCGAAACACGTCCTGTGCATACCACCGTACCAAGACGTCATCGATCGGTTCGGAACGAAAAGCATCGGTCCAGGTCTGCACCCAGATCGCGCGTTGTGCCCGTTCCTCGGCCGACGAAAGACCGGGAGAGGCCGAGATCAGAACAAGTCCGCCGTAAGCCTCCGGGTGCCGTACCGCGAGTTGCAGCGCAATGCGCCCGCCCATCGAATACCCGACTAGAACCTTCGGCGCCGACCCGTCCAGATTACTCTCAACCAGGTCGCAGCCACCCTGCCAGGTCAACGCGTCGGGAAGTGGCGCCTTCCCGTGCCCTGGAAGGTCCGGGCAGTGGCACCGATGTCTCTGCGCAAGGCGCGCCGCAACCGGGCGCCAGTCCGCTCCCGAACCCATGAAGCCGTGCAGCAGAACAACGGATCGCGCTTCGGGTTGATCCCTCAGGCCCGCCGTACTCACGAGCCCTTCAGTGCTTCCATCACATGGCGGTCCAACTCGGCATGCAAGGCTCGATTATCGATGCGGTTTGTTCGAACCTCGATCAACGCCGGTGCCCCGACATGTTCCGCGTAAGTACGCGAGAATTCCTCCACTGTCGTTGGGCAAATATAGGGCAGTTGAAACTGCTCCGCCGCCTGCCGAAAACTCAATCCATGCGGCGTCCCGAAGAACGCCTCGAAGATATCCTCTTGCCCGGCGATAGGAAGAAACGAAAAGATGCCGCCGCCGTCATTATTGATCACAATCAACGTAACCGGCAGATCTCTTAAAAGATGCAGCGAGTTCAGGTCGTGCAGGAGAGCCATGTCCCCAAGGATCGCCGTAACAGGCACGCCACCGCCCAGTGCGATGCCGGCTGACGTCGCCACGTTCCCATCAATTCCGCTCGCACCGCGATTCGCGCGTACGGTCGCCGCAGGACCCACCGTTGCAAAAGCGTTGCAGTCCCGAATCGGCATGCTGTTGCCCAGGAACAAAACGTGATCCTTCGGAATCAAATTAGGAACCAGACGCGCGACGGCAGGTTCCGACAGCTCGTCATGCTCCGCAAAAAAGACCTCCAGGGCTCCGGCGCATCGCGCTTGACCGTCCTGCCAGTGCACCAACCATGCGGGATCCGCCGGCGGGAGATCCGCCGCGAGCAGACGTCTGCAGAAGAGAGTCGGGTCAAGATCAACGATGTCGGTTACGGCGTTCGCCGGGTCGAGTCGGCGTGCTGAACGCTGAACGTGGATGTACCGTTCCGGCACCCGCATGGCGAGGCACTCCAGCAGGCGCTTGCTCGTGACCCGCCCACCAAAATGCAGGACGACCTCCCACGTCGATGCGTCGCCATAGGCCGGATGCGCAAGGAGCAACTCACCACAGGAAAGCGCCGGCGGAGAAGCGTCGCGCAGACCGGATGTGATGTCCGGCAAGATGGGCCATCCGAGTTGCGCGGCCAGACTCAACACGCTCCCGGCGTCGCCGACCTCTTCTCCGGCAATGATCACGCCCCTTTGAGCGGATACAGCGCTGACAACCTCCTCGCTCGGCTCCTCCTCCAGCCGGGCGGCGCTATCCTCGATCGGTGAAAACGGGCAGCCGGAATCACGCCAGCACCCAAGGTCGGCTAGATACTGCGGGTCGATCGTTTCCTCCTCGCTCGGCATCAGCGGCTCCGCGAACATACAGTTAAGGTGCACCGGCCCTCCCCTGACGTGTCGCATCGCATCGTCGACGGCGCTCAGAACCCATGTCGCCGGAAGCGCGGCCGTCGGACAGGGCAGTTCGACAAAGGACTCCGCATAGCGCCCAAAGATATTGACCTGATCAATGGTCTGGTTCGCACCTCTATCCTGCAACTCCGGTGGGCGATCGGCAGTCAAGAGCAATAGCGGCAACTCGCGCAGAGACGCCTCAACCACGGCCGGCAATAGATTCGCCACGGCCGTGCCGGAAGTCGTTATAAGGCCTACCGGACGCCGCGTTTGGGCGGCAGCACCACAAGCCGCGAACGCGAGACCGCGCTCGTCGAAGTGTGTTACCACACGCAGCTTCGCATGACGCGCGGCCGCAACCGTCAGTGGCGCGCAGCGAGAACCCGGGGCCGCGTAAATCGTATCGACGCCGCAGCGCGACATCTCTTCAACAATAAATGATGCCCAGAGCAGGTTCAGGTTGGCGACCCCCGTGGTCATGGAAGAGAGGTCACTTTGACGAAGTCGCTTATCTTGTGCTCGACTTCGCGCCACTCCTCGACAGGCTCCGAGCCCGCGACGATTCCGGCTCCCGAGTAAACGTCCACAAATCTTTCTCGTACCAACCCTGAACGTATCGCGACCGCGAGCTCAATCGCATTCGCACCGATCCAGCCGACAGGCGACGCGTACCATCCGCGACGGAACGGTTCCAGGCGCTCGATCTCGTGCACGGCGTTCTCCTGTGGATAGCCGCCCACTGCTGGCGTCGGGTGCAATTCCTCGATCAGTCGGCCGTCCGTCACATGATCAAGAAGCTGACCCTCTATGCGGGACTGCAAATGTTGTTTCCGCTCCAACCGGAGGAGGTGCGCCTCTTCAACGACCGACAATCGGCTGCATAGCAGATGCAAGCGCTGCTTCAGGCACTTCCGCACGATATCGTGCTCGTTCTGATCCTTTGAACTGTTGAGCAGATCGTCCGCGAGCCTGGCATCATCGTCGGCTGTGATCCCGCGTGGACGCGTACCCGCAATGACTTCGCTCTCGAGGTCGCGCCCGGTTCGCCGGAAGAACCGTTCCGGGGTGGTCCCCATGAATGCTGCGCCGGCGTCCGGCTGTAAGACAAAATGATAACAGTTGGTTGTGATCCTGCCCAGCTTTGCGATAATGGACGCTGCCGTCACCGGTTCCTCGAAGGCGTAGGTCACCCTGCGGGCAAGCACCAGCTTTTCGAGCATTTCATCCTCGATCAGCGCCAACACATCCCGCACGCGATCACACCAACCGCTTTCATCCGGCAGATCTTGACGTGAAGCTATCGGGGACAAGGCCGGTCGGTCGCCGGCAAACCGGAGTTGTTCGAACTCGGCCATCACGCGGCCCACGGTCGCCGCATCCCTCTCCTCGGGCCCCATATGGACCACGAAACGCGTCTCGTCGGGGCCGTCCATGACCTCAAAGCGTGGCAACCAGAATCGCGCAGCCCCAAACGATTGCCAGGCGGGCTCGTTCGCGGCGGAGGGTGAGAAGGCGAACCCCCCGTAAAAACGAATGTCTTCGTTGCCGTCGATACAGAGGCGGCAACGGTCTACAATTTCTTCCGCGCACGCATCACCTGTAGGCGTGATAACAAGGGCTTCGCCGACACCCGCCACACGCCAGTCGTCTTCGCGCCCCGCCCACAACATTTGCGTCTCCGCATGTTGAATCGACAACCAGTCGTAGATGTCCAGCCGGCGGATCGGAATCGATATCCGCCGAATGCCTGCGTGCGCTCCTCCGTTGTCATGTGACCGCACCAGTTCGCGCGTAAGGTGTTCGGAAAGATCGGCAAGCTCCACTATTTCATCGCCGACTACCAGACTCACGGGGACACCTCCTCCGGCCCGACACACTCTGCATGTGAATATACCGTTGCCCGCGTCTCCCGGCAGAAACCGATCAGCGTGATTCCCAATTCGTCCGATGCGCGTGCTGAAAGTGACGAGGGAGCCGAAACGGCCACGATGAAAGGGGCCCCCGCCTTGTAGGCCTTCAGTACAATCTCGTAAGACACACGGCCGCTTACCAGGAGGCACTCGGCAACATCGAGGGCACGTTGCATGATCACGGCGCCAACCACCTTGTCCACCGCGTTATGGCGCCCGATATCTTCGTTCACAGCGAGGCATTGCCCGTCGAGCGAGAAGAAGGCGGCCGCGTGCGAGCCGCCGGACCGCGTAAAGGTGGCCTGTGCCGCTTGCATTTTAGCCTGCCACTCGGGCAGCCATCGTACGTCGAGCATTGCCGACGGCCGTAGGGGTTCGCCGCCCAACCCGAGATCCCGCATCTCCTTGCGGCCGCATATCCCGCAGGACGCCGTGGCCATCAGGGATCGACCCTTTGCAACGTCCGCGTTCAGCGCCTGCGGGTCGATCGAGACATCGGCCCGCAACACGCGTCCGGTACGCGGATCCACGGTTTCGTCGTATCGATACTCCGTCCCGTGCGCCGGCACGACATCCTCCGTATAGAGCAATCCCCGCACGAGGGCCTCGTCGTCGCCGGGCGTACGCATCGTCACGCTAAAAGGCTCGCCGTTGATATTGATCTGGAGCACATCTTCGACAGCCAGTTGCTCTGAGACATGTGTCGCGGAACCTGCGTCGTAGCGCACGGCATTAACCTGGTGAGTCGTCATCAGACCGAAAAGGTAGCGCAATCGGCCAAGACGTCAAAGCCGTGTTTACGAAGGGGTGTTGCCGGGCTACGACATTGGAGCAACTAGGTCTGCTCGCGGCCGCGTGTCATCAGCACTTTGCCGGTCCGCACGATCTCAAGGATACCGTGCTTGTCCAGCATGCCGACGAAGGCGTCCATCTTGTCGCTGTTTCCTGTAACCTGAATAATGAGCGAATCTTCCGTGAAATCCACGGTTTGCCCCTTGAAATGTTCCACCAGTTGAAGGATGTCGGCCCGCGTCTTATCCGTGGTCGCCACCTTGATCAAGGCAAGTTCCTTCTCCAGCACCGTATCCTGGTCGTGTTCCACGATGCGGATCACGTCCACCAATTTCTCCACATTCTTGACGATATTGGAAAAATCCTCTGTTTTACCGAGAGAGGTGATCGTCATGCGCGAGTACTGTCCGTCACGTGCTGACGAAACCACCAGCGAGTCGATGTTAAAACCACGCCGGGCAAAAACCTGTGCCACGCGCACCAGAACCCCGGGCTTATTGGCGACGAAGACGCTTAAGGTATGCGAAGGATGTTCTTTTCCCAATTCCATCTCAGGTACTCCCCTTCGGCTTGGCCAACGGGGCCGTTGGCCGTTCAATGATCATGTCTTCGGCCGGATGCCCGGCCGGAACCATCGGGAAAACATTATCCTCCTTGATGACCTCGGCATGCACCACGCAGGGCCCTTCGTTATAGTCAAGCGCCCGGCGCAGTACCGTGTTAACGTCCGCCGCACGCTTGATTCGGAAACCTTTGACGCCATAGGATTCCGCCAATTTGACAAAATCGGGATTGCCTTCCAGGTCGACGCCTGAAAGTCGATTCTCGAAAAACAGTTCTTGCCACTGGCGCACCATGCCCAGGTACTTGTTGTCGATGATGATTACCTTTAGCGGCAGGTTGTGAATCGCCGCCGTCGAGAGTTCCGCGAGCGTCATTTGGAACCCGCCATCGCCCACAATCGCAATCACCAATCTGTCCGGCTGTCCAAACTGGGCGCCGATGGCCGCCGGGAAGCCATAGCCCATC
>CAJWTS010000030.1 GCA_913047795.1 uncultured Verrucomicrobiota bacterium
GGTAGCGAAATTCCTTGTCGGGTAAGTTCCGACCTGCACGAATCGTGTAACGATCTGGGCGCTGTCTCAACGAGGATCTCGGTGAAGTTGTAATTCCGGTGAAGATGCCGGATACCCGCAGTAGGACGGAAAGACCCCGTGAACCTTTACTGTATTCTGATATTGGATTTTGATTTGGCATGTGTAGCATAGCTGGGAGGCTTTGAAGCCGACCCGTCAGGGTTGGTGGAGCCATCAGTGAAATACCAGTCTTGTGAGAGCGGAATTCTAACCTCAACC
Organism: uncultured Verrucomicrobiota bacterium; assembly: GCA_913047795.1. Taxonomy (GTDB): domain Bacteria; phylum Verrucomicrobiota; class Kiritimatiellia; order CAJWTS01; family CAJWTS01; genus CAJWTS01. The sequence continues at coordinate 280 of CAJWTS010000030.1, forward strand.
CGTGAAACCGGGTGGGGGACAGTTTCAGAGGGTCAGTTTGACTGGGGCGGTTTCCTCCTAAATAGTAACGGAGGAGTGCGAAGGTTCCCTCAGCATGGTTAGTAATCATGCGTAGAGCGTAATGGTAGAAGGGAGCTTGACTGCGAGACTTACAAGTCGAGCAGGTGCGAAAGCAGGCCATAGTGACCCGGTGGTAGCTCGTGGTAGCGCCATCGCTCATCGGACAAAAGGTACTCCGGGGATAACAGGCTGATCGCTGCCGAGAGTTCATATCGACGCAGCGGTTTGGCACCTCGATGTCGGCTCATCGCATCCTGGGGCTGGAGAAGGTCCCAAGGGTTTGGCTGTTCGCCAATTAAAGCGGTACGCGAGCTGGGTTCAGAACGTCGTGAGACAGTTCGGTCCTTATCCACTGTGGGCGTAGGAGATTTGAGGAGAACATTCCCTAGTACGAGAGGACCGGGAATGACGTACCTCTGGTGTTCCAGTTGTTTCGCCAGAAGCATCGCTGGGTAGCTATGTACGGAACGGATAAGCGCTGAAAGCATCTAAGTGCCAAGCCTCCTCCAAGACCAGATCTCCCCTTCTGCTTCGGCAGAACTGAAGGCAGGTTGAAGACTACGACCTTGATAGGCTGGGTGTGTACGCGCGTATATCTAAAGGCGTTAAGCTTACCAGTACTAATATGCCGTGCGACTTGATCTCGGGTCTTGTCCTAAATTGTTCAGATTCGAGTTGCTTACCCCTCTATGCAATAGTTTTTAACGACGAAACGCACCCGGCGACTAACCTTGCCCGGCGCGGTTTCGTCAGCGATTTCCCGGTGACGATGGCGAGGACGTAACACCCGTTCCCATTCCGAACACGGCAGTGAAGGGCCTCTACGGCGAGGGTACTGTGGCAGGCGGCCATGGGAGAGTAGCAAGTCGCCGGGATTATTTTGCGGGGGCTGTCCGACTTGAGTGGACAGTCCCCGTTTTTACATGGATGTCGCCTGTGTTTGACAGCATCTGGTAACCATCCTATTGTCAACACGCACCGGGACATGCTAGTGTGCGACCTTAACTGAAAACCGGTATCGACGTACCCCGTCACTACGCCGGGCAAAGAGCGGACAAACGAGAAAAACGATGAATTATGGGATTATTGTCGCCGGGGGAAAAAGCGAACGCATGGGGCCGAGTGTTGACAAGGCCTTCTTGAGTCTCGGTAACAAGCCCGTTGTTGCCTATTCGCTTCTCGCCTTCGAACATTGCCCACTCATCGACGGTGTCATCCTGGTAGTCCGCAAGGATCGCCTCGATGGGGCGCGATCCATGGTGCAGATGTACGGCTGTAACAAGGTGAAGAAGGTGGTCGCCGGGGGGGCGCAGCGACAGGCCTCGGTTATGAACGGCCTTTCGGCCCTTAATGAGGAGACCAGGATCGTTGCGATCCACGACGGTGCGCGCCCCTGCGTGAGCGTGGATGTGATCGCAGAGACCATTCAAAGCGCGAAGCGCTACGGCTCCGGTGTCGCGGCCGTCAAGGTCACGGATACGATCAAGTCCGTCGAACGTGGCGTAACCGTCGATAAGACCCTCGACCGCTCAAAGCTCTGGGCCGTTCAGACGCCCCAGACCTTCAAATACGATTTGTTGATGAAAGCCTACGAAGGCGTGCAGAAGAAGAAACTTTCCATAACCGACGACGCCTCGGCGGTTGAACTGACCAAGGGCGATGTCCGTCTCGTGCCCTCCGACCAGACCAACATCAAGATAACGACACCAGGCGACCTCGCTCTTGCCGCGACGCTTCTCGGTGTCGGTTGATAGCGCGAGCCGATTATGCGACACGCGATATTCGGAGATATCCATAGCAACCTCGAAGCCTTCGATGCCGTCATAAAGGATGCGAGGACGGAGGAGGTCGAGGGATTCGTATGCGTCGGGGACGTTGTTGGCTATGGGGCCGAACCCTCCGCGTGCATCGATCGTGTCCAGGAATTGAGCTGCCATATCGTGCGCGGCAATCATGACCACTACTGCTGCCACACCGATGCGCTCAACGACATGAATCCAGCGGCAGCCAATGTCGTGCGCTGGACCCGGGATCGATTGACCGCGGCGCACTTGGAATTCCTGCGTCGCATGCGCATGGTGCGATCGCTCGATGGCTTCACGATCGTGCACAGCACCCTCGATGAGCCGGGAAAATGGGGTTATGTCTTCGAGGAAATGGAGGCCGAGGCCAGCTTTACCTACCAGACGACCCCGGTCTGTTTTCACGGGCATACGCACGTGCCCTGCGTATATGAGAACGAGCATGGTGTGCGCAAGGGCAGCTACCACAAGATCAAGGTTGCGAGCGGGAAACAATATTTCATCAATGTCGGGAGTGTCGGGCAGCCGCGGGACGGCGATTCGCGCGCTGCGTACGTGCTCTACGACTCGAAGGCCAAGGAACTGGAACTGCGGCGCGTGGTGTACGACATCACGGGCGCACAGCGTAAGATCCTTGATGCCGGTCTGCCTCCGGGGCTTGCGCATCGCCTCGCGTTGGGTAAGTAGTCCCCGGACGATGCCGGTCGGGGGCTTCGTGGGGCATGCCCGCAGTGGGTTGGAGCGCGCCGTGTCGCGACCGGTGCAGGATTAATCACTCGCAAAAGCAACCGCAATTCAGTACCGTCAATTCGCATCTTTTTCTGTCCCGTACACCGGTTCCTGGGACGCCATCGGAGCATCGTAGTGCAAGCTATACTTAGTAAGATTCTGGGGTCGAAGACCGCTCGCGACATTAAGCGCATGCTCCCCATCGTTGCGAATATCAACGAAATCGAGGAAAGCTATCAGTCGCTTTCCGATGAGGATCTCCGGGGCCTGACGACGCAGTTTAAGAAGCGGGTGTCCGATGGCGAGTCGCTCGACGATGTGATGTGCGAAGCGTTTGCGGCGGTAAAGAACGCCTGCCGTCGGCTCTGCGGGACTTCGTTCGAGGTCTGCCATCATGAGCTGCCCTGGGACATGATTCCCTACGACGTTCAGCTCATGGGGGCCATGGTCCTGCACCAGGGCAAGATTGCTGAGATGCAGACCGGAGAGGGCAAGACCCTGGTGGCCACCATGCCGCTCTACCTGAATGCGCTCGGTGGCAAGAGCGTTCACCTCGTGACCGTGAACGACTACCTCGCCCGTCGCGATTCGCAGTGGATGGGCCATGTTTTCACTTTCCTGGGATTGACCGTCGGGTGTATCCAGAACCAGATGATCCCGGAGGAACGCCGGAAGGAATACGCCAAGGACATCACCTATGGAACGAACAGCGAGTTCGGGTTCGATTATCTGCGCGATAACGGTATGGCCTACGAGCCGGAACAGATGGTACAGCGCGGGCACTACTACGCCATTATCGACGAAATCGACAGCATCCTGATCGATGAGGCGCGCACGCCGTTGATTATTTCGGGACCGGCTCCGGACGAGTCCAGCCATCAGTACACCGAGGCGAAGCCACGTGTGGAACAACTCGTGCGCAAGCAGCGCGAACTCTGTAAGCGGCTGGTTCGCGAGGTCCGGGAGCGACTGGAGCAATCTGACGAGGAAGGCGCCCAGCTTCTGCTCTATCAGGTCAATAACGGCATGCCGAAGAACACGGAACTACTGGAACTAATGGAAGACCCGGCGACGCGGCGCCTGCACGAACAGATCGATGCGGCCATGTTGACCGATATGCGCAAGGAACACGCGCGTGAGCTGCGCGAAGAGCTGTTTTTTACCGTCGACGAGAAGGGGCATGATGCGAGTCTCACGGAAAAGGGCTGCAACGCACTCAACCCGACGGACCCGGATGCGTATGTGCTGCCCGATATCGCGACCTCATTCAGTGCGCTGGACGGCGATGACGCGCTTTCCGACGAGGAGAAGAATCACCGCCGCCAGACCCTGCAATCGGAGTTCTCCGAGAAAAGCGAGCGCATCCACACGGTCGATCAGCTGATTCGCGCCTACTGCGTCTACGAACAGGACGTGCAGTACGTGTTGCAGGGTAGCCAGGTCCTGATCGTTGACGAGTTCACGGGACGTATTATGCCGGGCCGGCGCTGGAGCGATGGACTGCACCAGGCAATCGAGGCGAAGGAAGGTGTTAAGATCGAGCGCGAGACCCAGACGCTGGCGACGGTGACCATCCAGAACTATTTCCGAATGTACGACAAGCTGGCGGGCATGACCGGCACCGCGGAGACCGAGGCCGAAGAATTCTCACAGATCTATAAACTCGATGTCGTGGCCGTGCAGACCAATCGACCGGTGCGCCGCATGGACGGCAATGATTGCATTTATAAGACCCACCGCGAGAAGTTCCAGGCGATCCTGGAGGAGATTACGGATGCACACCGACGCGAACAGCCGGTGCTGGTGGGTACGATCTCGGTTGAGACGTCGGAACTGCTGAGCCGCAACCTGAAAGCGGCGAATATCCCGCACAGTGTCTTGAATGCCAAGAATCACGAGGGCGAGGCAGAGATCGTTGCCCGCGCCGGTCAGCCGGGTGCCGTTACGATTGCAACCAACATGGCCGGCCGCGGAACGGATATTAAGCTGGGTCAGGGCGTGGTATGGCTTGATCGGGAGGTGGTCGAGTCGGATCTGGAACTGTCCGGTCGATTCGACGGCAGTACCCTTGCCGGTAGCCTGGAGGAGAAGCCCTGTGGGCTATACGTCGTCGGATCGGAACGACACGAGTCGCGCCGTATCGATCGCCAGCTGCGTGGTCGCAGTGCCCGGCAGGGCGACCCGGGCGCATCGCGCTTCTTTGTCTCGCTGGAGGACGACCTGATGCGTCTCTTCGGATCGGAAAAGATCGCAGGCATCATGGAGCGGCTTGGGCTCGAAGAGGGCCAGGTGCTGGAGCATAAGTGGCTCAACCGATCCATCGAGACCGCCCAGCGTCGAGTCGAGCAACACAATTTCTCGATCCGCAAACGAACGCTGGAGTACGACGACGTGATGAACAAGCAGCGCGAGATCGTCTACGGCCTGCGGAGTAGTGTTGTGATGGGTGACGATGTGCGACCCCAGTTGCTCGATATGTTCCACGATGCCATCAGTGTCCGTGTGGAAATGTTCTATGCCGATGACGGCCAGGACGGGCTCCGTGATCTGACGGACTGGATTCGCGGAATTTTTCCTATCGCGATTCGTGACGACGAGTTCGACCGGGAGCAGCACACGTCTGAAGAGACTGTTGATTTCGTCTACGAAAAGGTTAAACGGGCCTATGAGCTGAAGGCCCAGATTGAAGACTCCGATCGAATTCGTAATCTTGAAAAGCACGTCGTTCTGCACGCGATCGATACGCAGTGGCAGGACTATCTGCGCGCCATGGACGGGCTGCGTCAGGGTGTCGGCTTGCGCGCCTACGGTCAGCGCGATCCGCTCATTGAATTCAAGCGCGAGGCGTTCGAGATGTTCGAAGAACTGATGGATACGATCAATAACGAGATCGTGACGATGGTCTTCCGTTCGACGACATCGCTCGATTCGTTCGATTCGTTTCTCTCCGCATTGCCGCAAACGCTGGTGCATGATGACATCGCTGCGCTCGGACAGGGCGCAACGGGCGCGGCGGGTGCGGCGGCGGCATCTCCGGACGCAAACGCAGCGGTAAGGGAGGCGCTGCGTACGGCAGCGCCCGTTCGACGCGAGACGCCGAAGATTGGCCGTAACGATCCCTGTTCCTGCGGGAGCGGTAAGAAGTACAAGAAATGCTGCGGGGCCAAGGGCTAGGTTGACGGCGATGCGCGTGGGCATTGCGGGGTTTGGGCGAAGCGCTTTCGTGGGACGATTACTCGGATCCGTCACCTCCGGATTTCTGCTTTATGCTGCCTTTCCTCCGTTGGAGTGGGCGGATGCTGCATGGGTTGCCCTGATCCCGCTTATACTGATGGCGGTCTGGTCAGATGTGCGCCAGGCCGCACGTTGGGGGTTTTTAGCGGGCCTCGTATTCTGGTTGCCCTCTTTGGCGTGGGTGCTGCGCCTCAGCGAGACCAGTATGCCGCCCGTACCGTTGCCGCTGGTCACGATCGCTTGGATCGGCCTTGCTGCGTGCTGCGCCATTTTCATTTCGATGTACGCGGCCTTGATCGCGTGGGTGGCGCGTCTGGGTGGGGTTGATCGTTCTCTCGTTAACGTGGTTTGGGTTATCGTGTCGTCGCTTTTCTGGATTGGCCTGGAGGAAATTCGCGGACGCGTCTTGTCAGGATTCCCCTGGAACCCGCTTGCGGCCAGCCAGTACGCCAATCTTTCGATTCTTCAGATCGCGGCCCTCGGCGGCGCGCCGCTGGTCGCGGCCGTGATCGTGCTCTTGAACACCAGTATTGCGCTCACAATCGCACGCCGCATCACCTGCTATCGCGAGCGACGGCGGGCCGGATTGCATGTGGAACTGATGATCGGACTCGGTGTCGTCGCCGCCGCGCTTGTCTGGGGTGTCGAGCAGTTGCAGACATTCGATATCGCTGCGCGGGGGACATCCATCCGAGTGGGTGCCGTGCAGCCCAATATCCCCCAGGCACGAAAATGGTCCGAAGCGTACGAGGCGCTGATCTATACGCGCATGCAGGAGCAGACCCGCTTTGCGCTCTATACGCAGCCGGATGTCATCGTCTGGCCGGAAACAGCCATTCCAGGCGCCCTGCGTTCGCCCGCGAATGAGATCTATATGGAAGAACTGTGCGCCGAAGGGGTGCCGATTCTCGCGGGCGTCATGCGCGAAAGCGGTCTCGCCCCAGAACGTTACTACAATAGCGCGGTGCTCTTTCCACGGCATTGGAAAGCCCCGGAGCCCGCCACGCCGTCAGGGTCTCCGCCCATGGCACCGGACGAGGTTGAAGCGCACGACGTCGTGCAGATCTACGATAAACAGCATCTGGTGCCTTTCGGTGAATACGTGCCGCTGGCCGGGTTTCTGGCCCTCTTCTCGTCGGTCGATGCCCTCGGCTGGAGCTGTCTGGCGGGTGATTCCGCCGAGGTCTTTCGCCTCAAGCTGAACTCGACGGCTAAGCACGACGAAGACTCCCAGGACGGGACTGGTCCTGACGGACACATCTCGTTCTCCGTTCTGATATGTTTCGAGGATGTCTTTCGGTCGCTGGCGCGGCGCGCGGTGCTGAACGGTGCGCGGCTGTTGGTCAATCAAACGAACGACGCCTGGTTCGACGGAACCGCCGCGCCGCGGCAGCACATGACACATACCGTGCTGCGTTGCGTGGAAAACCGCGTGCCGGCCGTGCGGGTGGGCAATAGCGGTTTGACCTGTGCCGTGGATACATTGGGACGCGTGACCTATCTCGGACAGGACGGCGATGCCCTGCTCGGCAAGACGGCCACAGGACCTTTCGAGGTGATCCTGCCCCCCGACGACATGCCCTTGTCGCGGTTTACGCGCACGGGTAGCGGTCCATATTTTGGTTGCGGCGTCACTGCGATCATCTGTTTTTTTCTTGCGCTCGTAAGGGAGTCTAGGAAAGATGCCGAGGACGTTGGCGCGCTTGACGCTGCGTCGGACAAACCATGATCGAGGAACTAAAAGGCCGACTCTCGGAGTTTCAAAAGCGCCTCGCCGAAATGCGAGGTTATCTTTGACGTTGAGAAATGTCGCGCAGCCCTGGCTGAATTGGAAACCCGGCAGGCCGATCCAGCGTTCTGGAACGACCAGGCACGGGCCCGCAAGACGATAGAAGCGGCCAACCGTTGCCGCACCGTATTGACTCCGTTCGATACCCTGGCTGCGGCCGAGGACGACGTCGGGCTGATGCTGGAATTGGGGGCCGAGGAGGAAGATGAACACCAGCGCGACCAGGCCTTGCGCGATGCTTCGCAAACGCTGGATCGCGCCGAAACGACCTTCGCCAAGCTTGAAACGCAATCGCTTCTGAGCGGTGAGCTTGATGCGAACAATGCCTATCTCTCGCTACACGCCGGAGCCGGCGGCACGGAGTCCTGCGATTGGGCAGACATGCTTTATCGCATGTATCGTAAATACCTCGAAGAGCACGGATATGAGGTCGAAGTGCTGGAGCTGCAGGCCGGTGACGAGACGGGCTTGAAGAGCATCACGATTTCCGCAGCCGGCCCCTTTGCCTACGGATATTTAAAGATGGAGCGTGGCGTACATCGGCTCGTGCGTATCAGTCCGTTTGATGCCAATAGCCGCAGGCATACGTCATTCGCAGCCGTCGACATCGTTGCCGAAGTGGACGATGATATCGATGTGGAACTGGCTGATGAAGATCTGCGTGTGGATACCTTCCGGGCGAGTGGCGCCGGTGGCCAACATGTGAACACGACCGATTCCGCCGTGCGCGTGACACATATGCCGACCGGAATCGTTGTGTCGTGCCAGGCGGAGCGCTCGCAACATAAGAATCGAAGCAAGGCGATGAAGGTGCTCAAGTCCCGCGTCTACGAGTGGATGTTGGACCAGAAACGCAAAGATCTCGAGAAATTCTACGGCGAAAAAGGTGAGATCGCATGGGGCAGTCAAATTCGATCATACGTGATGCAGCCCTATACGATGGTGAAGGATCATCGAACGAGCACGGAGACCTCCAATGTCTCGGCCGTGCTGGATGGCGCGATTCATCCCTTCATCGAATCCGCGCTGAGACTAGAAGTCGCGAAGGGAAAATAGTCGATCGAGGATTGTGAGGAGCTTGGCGCATGGCGATTAAGAGTATGACCGGGTATGGACAGGGCAGGGCACGCGCTGCCGGCCTGGATGTGCAGGCTGAACTTAGCGCGGTCAACCGCAAGCAGTTGGACGTGCGCGTCAGTCTGCCCCGAACACTGATCGTACTCGAATCACGCGTTCTCGAGGAAGTTCGACGCGTGATCCACCGTGGTTATGTCTCGGGTAGCATCGACCTGCGCGCCTCTGCGGGGGCGCGCGGTGGATCCGTGCGGGTTGACCATGCACTCGCACGTGACTATGTTTCCGCCTTGCGCGAGGCGGCGGACCGTAATGGTCTATCCGGCGAAATCAGCGCCGGTATGCTCCTGCAGTTCCCCGATGTATTGAAGCGTCGCCTGGACGATGTGGTGCCTGATGATGTCTGGCCCGGCATCCGGCGTGCCCTGCGTGCCGCGCTCAAGCAATTGATCGCGGCACGGGTCTCGGAAGGACGTCATCTTGCGACGGATGTCAGTTGCCGGCTCGACCTGTTGGAGCAATATCGGTCAAAGGTCGAGGGTCGCGCACCCGGTGTTACGCGCCGTTGCCGTCAGGTTCTGATGCGGCGCCTGCGCGAGGCGGGACTGGCGACGAACGGTGATGACCCGCAACTGGCCCGCGAACTCGTCATCTTTTCGGAACGATCGGATATCACGGAAGAATTGATTCGGTTGGCCGGTCACCTCACCCATGGGCGCCGATTGCTGAAGGCGGCTGTGCCCGTCGGCCGCGAATTTGACTTTCTCGTGCAGGAAGTGTTGCGTGAAGCGAATACGATCGCGTCCAAGAGCAACGATGGTGTCATTTCGCGTACCGTCATCGCATTCAAGTCGGAGTTGGAACGCATCCGGGAGCAGATTCAGAACATTGAGTAGATCCGTTCGGAGCCATACCTTGTCCCCCAGGAAATCGCCGATTCTGATCGTGATTGTCGCCCCGTCGGGCGCCGGCAAGACGACGTTGTGCGAGTTGCTTATCGAGCGTTCTCCGAAACTGGTCTACTCTGTGTCGTGTACCACGCGTAAGCGCCGGGGCCGCGAGAAGGAGGGTGCGGACTATTTTTTCGTATCCGTGGATGACTTTCAACACCGTGTTGAGGACGGTGCGTTTTTGGAGCATGCGATCGTGCATGGTCACTACTACGGGACGCTCAAGGAGACGGTGAACACATCCCTCGATGACGGGCGCGACGTGCTGATGGATCTTGACGTGCAGGGCGCCGCGCAGATTCGCCGTGCCGTCACGGCCGAAGATCAGCCGTTGCGGGGTAAACTGGTCGACATCTTTATCGAGCCGCCCTCGATGGCGATTCTTGAGCGCAGGCTACGTGAACGTGGTGAGGATAGCGATGGAACGATCTCGGAACGACTTCAAAACGCACGTTGCGAAATGATGCATAAGGAGCATTTTTCGCATATAATCATTAACGATGATCTGGAAACGGCCTATCGACAATTGAACACGTATATCGCCGCGGCGCGCGCAAGCGCATCGTCGCCTGCTTGAAAGAGAGCCGCGAACAGCGTAAAGGACGAGAAGTGATGCAAGCCGGACGACAAATGATACTCGGAGTCAGCGGGTCGATAGCCGCCTATAAGTCGGCGGAGCTTTGCCGGCTCCTCGTGCAGGATGCGTGGGACGTGCACGTCATCATGACGCGCGCGGCGACCGAGTTCGTGGGGGAGGCGACGTTCCGTACGCTGTCCAGGAACCCTGTAGCCGTCGAGATGTTCGGGGAACGGTCCGACTGGTCGCCCGCCCACATTGAATGGGCGGATTCGGCTACACTGTTGCTCATTGCGCCGTGCACGGCGAACGTGATCGCGAAGCTGGCTAACGGTTTGGCGGATGACATGCTGACCAGCACGGCGCTGGCGTCGAAGGCACGGTTGGTTATTGCACCGGCGATGAACGGGAAGATGTGGGAACATCCCGCGACGGTTGCGAATGTCCTTACGTTGAAAGAACGCGGCGCGGTCTTTGTCGACATGGGCGCCGGCGAGCTGGCCTGTGGCTACGAAGGGTTGGGCAAGATGGCAGAACCGGAGAGCATTCTCCAACGGGTGAAGGAGTTGGGCTAAATTATGACTAGAAAAATGGCTTGGTCGTTGGTGCTAATCGGGTTGTCCGTCATTATCTTGATTGTGAATCACGATCGAATGCAGGTCGATCTGCTGATCACGACGGTGACGGCATCCGAATCTTTCGTCTTGCTGGGTTTCATCGGGGTCGGTGTCGCTATCGGCTTGCTCCTCAAGTAGATCCAATGCGTGTTGCCCGCGTTGTCAGGGATGACGCTGTTCTGATCTCGCGGCTCGAAATAGCGGAGTCAGTAGCGGAACGGATGCGCGGCCTTCTGGGGCGATCCGCGCTGGATCAAGGATCCGGCATGTTGCTCGCGCCTTGCAGATCTATACACACCTGGTGCATGCAGTTCAGCCTGGACCTGATATTCGTTTCGTCCGACCTCCACGTCACGCGCGTTGTTCGTGACGTGCGTCCCTTTCGCGCCGTACTCGGCGGGAGGGATGCCTGGGGCGTCATCGAAGTGGAGCACGGCTGGCTCCACGAAGCCGCAGTCCGTGCGGGCGATCGACTTATTCTTCAGGATTCGTGACGATCGGGCGCACTTCGACGATGTTCTCGCCCTTGATCGTCGTGAAGATGTTGTCCAGCGTCTCCAATTCGATGTCGCCGTTGGGGTGACGTTTGGATATCACGCCGCGCAGGGAGTCCTGTGGCAGGTTTCTGACGATCACAATCGTGTCCGGGATAAAGCGCCGATTGAGCTTCTCGTGCATGGTGAGCGTTTCGGCCTTCTTGATCTGGACATTCAGTTTCCGGGCGAAAAACCCCTTCTTGGAGATCTGGATCGTGTGCGGCCCAATCGTGAGCAGATCGACGACGAAGCGTTCGGAGACCTGGTCCGACTTGCCGCGGCGTGTCAAACCCCGCGCTTCTCCGTCGACATAGATCGATGCGCCGGCCGGTTCCGTAATGAGTTCCAGCATGCCACTGTTCTTTATGAGGCGGAATTCCTCTCGAAGCGTTTCCGATTTTCGCATCGCGATATCGCGCACAAGACGCGAGTACCCCGGCGCCTCGACGGCAATGCGGTAGGTTCCGGGCGGCAAGTCGGCAAGCGTGAGCGGGGTCAGGCCGTGAGGCTCAGCGCCGACATAGACCCGTGCTCGGGGCGGGATGGACGTGATCGACATCGTCCCGGGCTTCTCGTGGAGTTCGATATTGAGTGGAGCCACTTCTCCGGCCGTGACGCGCAGCGTGTGCCGGTAGTCATGAAAGCCGGGGAGTCGCAAGCTGATATCAACCACGCCGCTCGGGATCCGGTCGAGCACACAGGGTGTCTTGTCGCGCTCGGTGCCGTTCAGAAGGACCGTAGCGCCCTGGGGTTCCGAGTTGATAATGATACGGGCCGAGTCCGAGACGAGGTTCTCGCTGATTTTGCGCGGCGTCCGATCCGATACGTTGAGCACGACCTCCTTGTCCTTGTAGCCGATGGTCTCGAACTTGATTCGATGCTTGCCGAGGGGAAGGTCCGTGAGCAGAACCGGCGTTCGGCCGCGATGCGCGCCATCGATCGAAATGTCCACGGCGCTGGGTTCCGAATGGATGATGGCCAGGCCGAGAACGGGTTCGAGCTTCATCGTGACCGGAAGACGTTGGCCGGCGGATACGATGATGCTCTTGCGGGATTGGCGGTGGCCGGCTTTGCGCGCAATCACGAGGTGGCGGCCGGGCGCCACGTTTTCCATGGTGCATGGCGATGTCGGCTGCGCATCGCCGTCAAACATGATGATGCTGCCGGCCGGATCGGTTGTAATGTATACTTGGGCGCCGGCTAGTGTGATGTCCTGCGCAAGGGCGCCGAGCGCCATTAGCATGCATCCCAGTCGTATGCAGATTGCATGCATATCACTCGTCCATCAATCGGCGTTCCACGTCGATGAGTTTGGCATAGGTCTTCTTGTAGCGTGAGTCGGTGCGCTCCGGAATCAACTCCTGGATGATGCGTAGATTGGCGGCTGAGACCTCCCAGTCGCGCAGCGAGATCGCCTTTTCTGCGAGAAACAGGAAGTGCTCGTACTTTGTTTGAAGCTCGCGTTCGCACTCGGCACGGGCCGCGAGGGCAAGTCGATAGGATTCCGGCTTGGGCTCCACGGTTTCCAGCAGGAATTCGGTCTCGCGGAAGTGTTTGATTGCGCGGAACAGGTTTCCGTGTCGCACGGTACGTTCATTGTATAACTTCTGTCCGCGCTGAACGGCTTCTTCGGCGAGTTCGATCAGTCGCGCTGTCGGGAGGGCAATCGCCGGCAGGGCGAGCTCGTTCTTTCCAAACTCTTCGATAAAATCCCGGGCATTCTTGAAGATCTCCGGTTCCAGCCGATTCGCCACCGTTGTGCGGTGTACCCGGCTGCCGATCGTGATGCTCAGGTCCCAGGTGTCGTGCATCGAATCGCGCGGGAGCCCCGCATAGCGATCCTGCAGTTCGAAGAATCCAGTGCCCTCGAGATCACGGCGTAGACTGTCCAGCACATCGCGTTCGATTGGTTGCTTCGATTCCTTATGGATATGCCGTCCACCCTCGAGGTCGTTCAGGTCGATCGAGAGGATGCCTTTTGCATCCAGGAGCATCGCATAACGAAAAATATTGTCCGGAGACGCGCTGACCTTTTCGTATTCGATTTCGAGACGGTCGGATCGAGTGGGTTGGCCAACGGGGGGAGGCACGATGGGCGGCGCGGGCGGTGGGGGTTTCTGGGGCCGCAAGACGAGGACCACCATCAGCACGATAGCGACGGTAGCGAAACCCCACAGGAAAAATCGTTGTCCGCCACCCGCCGGAGCCCGCTGACGGTCGGTCGCAGATGAGAAATCGAGATCGACGTTCGTGGGCGGCGATGGCGCACCGGCCGACGGGATTGCAGCGATGGGGACGGATTTTGCATCCGCTACGGGGGTTTCGGCAACGCCGTTATGCAGGATCTTCAGACAGGTATCACCAATCACGACCCGGTCGCCGGGACTCAGCGCCGCGGACTGTGTCGCGACATCGTTGAGCAGTGTTTCGTTAGAACTGCCCAGGTCGGTGATGCACAGGCGACCGTCGTCTTGAAACGAGAAGCGGCAGTGGAACCGTGAGAGGAGCGGATCGGCCAGCACGACGTCGTTCTTGGAGGATCGCCCGAAACGCGCACCCTCCTCGGGAATGTTGATCTCTTTGCCCCGGTCCGGCCCCTCCTCGACGATGACGTGTACACGGTACATGCTACGACCTTAGAACCCCCGGCGCAGAAGTTCCATAATAACCGGACCAAGCAGAATCAGAAAAACAGAGGGGAAAATGAAGAAGAGCAGGGGGAAAAGGAGTTTTATGGGGGCCTCATTGGCCAGTTTTTCAGCCCGTTCGAAGCGCTTATTACGAATCTGATCCGATTGGATTCGAAGAATGGCGCCGAGGCTGACTCCGAGTTCATCGGCCTGCACGATGGCGTTCAGGAGCGTCGTTACGTCCGAATGATTGACGCGTTCGATCATGTCGCGCAACGAGTCGCGGCGTGTCTTGCCCAGTTGGATTTGCCGGATCACGCGCAGCAGTTCCTCGTTGAGCGCCGTCATCTTGCCATGTTCCGAGGTGCGCTGCAGCGCGGTCATGAAGTCCATGCCGGCCTCGACGGAGAGCGTAAGCAGGTCGAGAACAAATGGCATCGCACGCTGGATTGCCAGGTGGCGCTGCTTGAGTGTGCTCTTCAGCCAGATGGCGGGATAGAGGCTAGTCAGCAGGAGCCCGATTAGATCGAAAAGGATCTGGTTGTCTACCAATGCGGCGCCGAATTTACCGGGGATCGCGGAGACCGTGGCATAGATGAAATAGATCCACACCGGACCCAGCAGGAGCGGCATCAGGAATCGCATCGAGAGCAGTTCGTCTGCATTAATCAGATCCTCGAACCCGGCCGAGACCAAATCACGGCGGACGCGTTTGCGCATGCGTTCAAAGGCCGACAGGCGGAACAATGGAATGATGTTCGGAGTCAGGGGCAGCAAAACCCGGAAGATGAGCGGCAACGATCGTAGCTCGCGCCGTCCGTCTGCCAACGTAATATAGGTGACCTGCCGCGCGACGGTCAGGACGTACCAGGCGATGCCGGCGGTTGAGACGCCCCATAGGGCGCTGTAGGTCATGATCGTGCGCGACGTGGCTGCGTTCGCGACCTGGCCGAGCGATAGAATGTCAGCGAGATCGATCATACGTTAATTCGGATGATCTTACGAATGAAGACCGCCCCGATAGATTCCAGTACGAGCACCGCCGCGATAATGATGATGCCCACCTTGGATTTCAGGAAGGGGATCATCATGCCGGGGTCGATAAGTAAAAGTGCACCGCAGAGCAGCAGCGGCATGATGCCGATGATGATGCCTTGAAGACGTCCCTGCGCGGTCAATGTCCGAATGCGACCTTCGATCCGCATGCGTTCCCGAATCGTGGCGGCGATGGTCTCGAAGACCTCTGTCAGGTTGCCGCCCGTCTGTCGTGCGATCTCGATGGCACGCACAACCAGGGTCAGATCCTCGCTCTGCACGCGTTCCTCCATGTTGTTTAGAGCATCTTCGAATTTGAGCCCAATTCGTGTCTCGTGGAGCAGGATTCCAAACTCCTGGGAGAGCGGGTTCATGTGTTTCTGCACTTCGGACTCGACGGTCTGCATGATGCTGAAACCCGCCTTGAGGGAGTTGCTCATGCTGACCAGGGCGTCGACAAGTTGATTATTGAAGCGGTGCCGCCGGCGGATGCGCAGAAGCGCGAGCAGCCATTTCGGGGTCTGCAACGCCGTTACGCCGGCCACGGCGCCGCAGGCCACACCGCGAACGACGGACGCCTGAGATTCAAGAGACCCGGTCAGAAAGAAGACCAGCAGAAACACGGCCGCGCTCAAGCTCCATGCCACCTCCGTCAGGCGGTTCGGAGGAATAAAAAGAAAAATGTCCTCGAACTGACGAGATGCCTCGACGGTGTAGACGTTTGAGTAGGCCTCGGCTCCGGAATGGATCGCCTGCAGCATCACGAAACTGAGTCCGCCGAAACTGATCAGGTAGAGCGAGGAGACGAGGAAAATATAGGCGGGATCGGACATCCAGGCTACCTTCCGTACGAACGGTACTGCTGCGGATCGAGCATACGTTGATCGAACGCAATATTCGCGGCGCGGATATCCTCGATGAATACCGGAACGGCGCCGGTCGGAACAAACTCTCCAGCGATGCGTCCGTCGGCGTCTATGCCGGTTTGCTTGTAAGCAAATAACTCCTGCATGGTGATCTGATCGCCCTCCTGGCCTACCACCTCGGTCACCGAAACCACCTTGCGCGTGCCGTCGCTGAAGCGCGAAATCTGGAGGATAATGTCCACTGCCGACGAGATCTGTTCGCGAATGGCCCGCACGGGTAGATCCATGCCCGACATCAGCACCATCGTCTCGATGCGCGATATCACGTCGCGAGGTGTGTTGGCATGCACGGTGGTCAGCGATCCGTCATGTCCCGTATTCATGGCCTGAAGCATATCCAGGGCTTCGCCACCGCGGCACTCGCCAACGACGATCCGGTCCGGGCGCATGCGCAGCGAGTTGCGCACGAGATCTCGTATTGTGATGGCGCCGCGTCCTTCAATATTGGGTGGACGCGCCTCAAGACGCACCACGTGAACCTTGTTCAAACGCAGTTCGGCGGCATCTTCGATGGTGACGATACGGTCCTCCTCGGGCAGGTAATTGCTCAGAACGTTCAATAGCGTCGTCTTGCCTGTCCCGGTTCCACCGGCCACGATGATGTTCTTGCGCACCAATACGCACACGCGCAAAAAATCTGCAACAAAGCGCTCGAGTGAACCGAATCGGATCAGGTCCTCGTCGGTGAAGGGTTCCTTGGAGAACTTGCGAATCGTAAGGCAGGGACCGACAAGCGAAAGTGGCGGAATGATTGCATTCACGCGTGAGCCATCCCTGAGGCGCGCGTCAACGTAGGGTTGGCTTTCGTCGATGCGCCGGCCGATAGGGGATACGATGCGTTCGATGATCGCCAGGACAGAGTCGTTATTAAGGAATCGACGTCCCGTACGTTCGACCCGTCCCGCGCGCTCCACATAGACATGATCATGGCCATTGACCATGATCTCGGTGATTGATTCGTCCGCGATGAGATCCTCGAGCGGCCCGAGGCCGATGGCCTCGTCGTAGATTTCCTTGATCAGTTCCTCCGGAACAATGCCGTCGGGCAGGCGGTCCCGAACTTCGTTGACGATATCACCGATCGTCGCTTCGGCCCGCTGGTGCAACTCGCCTTCGCCGGCCTGCATCGCGATCATACGTTTGAGATCGAGCCGATTCAGAAGTTCGGTGTGGACCTGTTGTTTGATCGAAAGAATCTGCGCCTCGCGGGGATCTTCAGGCATCGGTTCCGGCACGACCAGGGGTGGTTGCGCGGCAGGCGTCGCGGGGGGCGGAGGTGGAACGGACTCGCCATTGGAGACATGCAGAAGCAGTGCGTAGGGGCCGATCTGGATTTGCTGACCACTCGTGACATTCGCGCGGCCCGCAACGGTCGTTCCGTCGATCAACGTTCGCGAGGGGTCGTTCAGGTCTTCAACCCACCAGCCGTCGGCCCCGACGACGAGGATGGCGTGGCGCGCCGCAACGTCGTCGTGCGGCAAGATGATCTGATTCTCGTCGTCTGCGCCCACCGAGTAGGCTCCGTCCGCGATGGTCTGGCTCTTCGGTGGTTTTTCCGGACGACGGATTTCTAGGATAACGTTGGAAGCCATAGTCGTGTTGCGTTAGAGATCGCGTTTGTGGCGAATCTGCTTTTGCCGCACGCTATTGTACGAGGGGATCTTGCTTTCCAGGTGTTTGAAGTTAACGCTAGGCAAGCTCTCTTCGTAGCGCACGTCATCGGGATTGCGCAGGGAGAGGGTGAGGTGTCCCTGCGTCTGCTCGGCAAAAACAAGCAATTCCGCCTCGCGCGGCGTGACCTCAAGCGTAACGGTGTTGTAGCCCGCCGCCGTACGACGTTGGTTGTTCGACGGTTGAACCTGGTTGCCCAGGCGCTGGCCCGTTGCCAGTACCGTCACATCCTGCAGAATGGTGATGGTTGCCGTCTCGAGTTCGCCGCTGCCGTCGTCAGTCGGGAAGCTGAACGTGCCCAGTACATCGATGTGATCGTTTGGTTGCACAAGGCCGCTGACGCCTGACGCACCGCTGACCGAAATAGAAAGGGCACGCATCGAAGGCGTATCCGAAGTCACAGGAGGGGTGATCATCGACGCGAGCCCGGAATGCGGCCGATAGGGGATATCCACATCGGTCCATTGCAACGGGTCGGCCTTCTGTAGCGAGTAGAGGGTTTTCTTTCCGAAAACAAAATGTGCATCGTCCGGCATGATCTGGCTGCGGCTGACGGCGGCACCGGGTATGGGCTTCTTTGCCAGGTCCGATTTCTTGAGCACGGTGCCCACGGGAATCTGGTGCCTGGCGACCACGATCCAGACCATCTGCTGGCTGTCGCGCAGGGCCTGCTTTGCCTGTTCCAACTCGTTCAGCTTGCGTTGCAGGTATTGGCTCGAAAGCCAGAACGCGAAGATGCCGATAAGGACGGATATAATCGGTATCGTTATTTGTTTCATCTGGATTCGAAAAAGATTTTCGCGTGCCCCGACGCAGATAATCGATTATTCACGTCCCGGCCGCTTGTGCAACACCGTAATCGTATTCTCGGTGTTCCCGGCGCTGGGGGAGACGAGTACGACGCATAGGTCGAGTTCCCTGCGGTAGATTTGTGCCCCGTCGACCGTCACCGGGTGCCAGCCCCTTGCCGCGAGACGACGCGCGAAGGATCGTTGAATATCCGGTGCGGGCGAAAATGATTTAGACATGGCCAGGCTGAACTGCGTTGCATCATCCTTGACGTATAAGTGTGGCCGGCTGCCCTCGAATGGCGCGACCTCCTGCATCAGGTGATGGGACGGTCCACGACGAGCGGCTTCGAACGCGCGCGTCGATTGCGTCAGCGCGAATACGATCGATGAATGCTGTTCTTCGATCCGAATGGCGATCAGTCGAGTGGTCGCGGTGCCGTTCTCCACGTGTCCCTGGCCCATGCGGCCGTTGTCTTCCCATGTGCCGTTCGGGTACAACCGACGGAGCAGTCGCGACACGGTGTCGAGGTCCGAGGGAATACTCAGCACGGTCATTTCACCGTCAGACCCGTTGATGTTGACCTGGCTTCTGTACGCGGTCTTCCCTTTGATTGCCTGCTGGAACTGGCTGATCACGTCACCGCTGCGACCGCGCATAAAGACACGCGCCCCCGCGATACCGGCGCTGAGCGCCAGTGCGAAGATGAGGTAGAATGTAAGACGCCGTTTCATTAGTAGATGCCCTGCGACCATCCCAGCCAGACTTCGCTGTAAATTTCTATGGAGTCGGCGGCATAGAGCAGGTGGGTTACCGCGGGTAGAAGTTGAACGGTTTCGGATGCATCGCCACTCACGAGTCCGAACAGCGAGACCGGGTTGGGGTTCTGGTAAAGCGGTGAGACGGCGTTGGCGGGCACCCATGAATGCAAGTCCTCCGGATGCCCGTAGGCAACCAATTGGCCGGAGAAGTCGGCCGCGTTGGCGGTCGTGAAGGTGTCGTCCGCAGAATATTGGCGTGTGTCGGAGCCGGCTTGCCAATTCTCGATGTAGTCCGGGACGGGGCTGACCGATAACGGAGCGATGGCGTTCTGGCCGGCTTCCTGGCGGGCATCGATCATGGTCTGCGTACGTGTCGAAGTGAGCAGGCCGATTTGCACCAGGCCGGCAAACAGGACAAGGATGGCCACCAGAGCCACGACGAACTCGACAAGGGCCTGACCGGCGGCGAAGGAAGAAGGAAAAGGGGAAAGGGGAAAAGGACGCGAAGGCGTCCGGGGCACGCTGGTCCCACAACGTCGCTCAGGACGTCCTCCATTCTTTCCCTTTTCTATATTCATTTTCCTTCGTTCTAGTGCGCGATAAAGACACCACCACCGCCGCCGCCGCCGCCGCCGCCGCCGCCGCCACCACCGCCGCCCGGGGGCGGTGTGCAATCAGCGCTGTTCTCTGCCAGCCATGCCAATCCGTCGTTGCGGAAACCGGCATCTTCCCAGGTCTCAAGCTGATCGCAGTACCAGCATGATGGTTCGAGCCCCGACAGGCCCTGGGCCAGGTACGCAGGCAGATGGTTTTCGATATGGATTCGCCAGAGGAGGCTGAATCCGCCCCCCGCCGGCGCCGACGATGCCGCCACGGGAATAAGGCGCGTATCACGGTATGCGGGCAGGACGATGCCATAGTGGTTCGGGCGGTCATTCTCATTCAAGTATCCGAACGGCTTCGCGGCGGCTGTCCACGTGATCGGTTGCTCGTCGATTCCCGGAGTGAGCGAGGAGGCTTCGGTCTCGATGCGTATCACGGCGTCGGCCCCGGTGTAATCGTACTCTTCCTTTATCGTTCCGACCGAAGGAAAGGGGCTCTGATTCGTGGTCGAGAAAACCTCCCATGCGGCCCATTTCCCCGCATTGTACGCATACCAGGTGTTGCTCACGAACGCGAGCAGGGGCGCGAGCGGAACGGAGCCGAGATTGCGTTCGGTTTCGAGTTCGTTCATCTCGGCGACAGTGTCTACGTCGTCGATCGTCGATACGATCGACACGCCGAGGCCGAAGAACTCGCTGTTGATCGGATTGACGACCGTGACGATCGGCGGCAAGGGTTCCCACCAGTTGTAGCTCGAGTATTCCTGCAGCAGGCTGTAGGCGTTGTTGAAAAACCAGCACCAGTTGGCGCTCGATATTGCGTTGTAAAGCATCGGGTTGAGCAGCCAGTGATCGTAGTAGGCGTAGTCCTGGTAGAATTGAGCATTGTCCGGCGCGGCGGCGATGCCGTTGTCGGCCAGAAGGTGCAGCATGTCGCCGTACTCTTCCCATGCATTGGGGTAGGGCTCGGGGAAAAGCATGTCGCCGTCCGGGCCAATGGCCGTCGGGTAGACGTTCTGAACGGTCTGGGCGTGGTCGTGGATGGCCTGGGTGAAGTCGTCATTGACGTAGACGCCATTGTTCTTGGCGGCCTGCTGTGCGTCCATGAACGCAATCATGGGGCCCACGTAAAGAATGCGGGCCTGCAATTCGTTGATCTGATTCGCGCCGTCCTCATCGCCCAGCATCTGGGCCACGGCGTGCATGATGTTCAGGTCGCCTAAGAGGTTCAGCGCCAGTCCTTGCCATCGCGCCGCCGCAAGCGCAGCACCGTCACCCGCATTCTGGCTGATCGACTTTACGTAGAAGACCTTGTGAATATCGAAGTTCCACAACGCCATGAACGTGATGATCGTCAGGATAAAGACCAGGAATATCAGGACCTGCCCGCGGCGTCCTTTCTCCCTCTTCCTTTTTCCCATTGCCTTTGTCATCACCAACCCATGTCATTCATGTAGAGCGAGTAGTGGCTCTCCATCTTGGTTTCGCCTTCGAGCGGCATGATGTCGTCGGCGTAGAACGCGCTATGGCCCGGCATCGTGAGTGGATAGTTCTGCGACACGGTTACCGTCAGCGGTCCACCGGGGAACGGGGCGGGCGAATTGTAGGAAACGCTGGACCAATTGTCGTAGTCCAGGATCGCCGGTAGATATGAAGCGTTCGGTGCACCAAGGTACCAGGGTATATTCGCCAACTCGACTTCGCTCTGTTCGATCGGGCCACCTTCAACCTCGGGCCAGACCATCTTCCCCGCGTTTGGTATCGTGCCAACGCGGACGGTCTTATAGATCATGAAGTTATTGAGACCAACCGTTCGCGCGCGGGCGCCCTTATTCGACGCGTATTGAACGACCTCCTTGGCCGTATATAAAAGAGAGATCTGAACCAGTCCCATGAACAGGAGACTGATCAGCAATATGGCCACCACCGACTCGATCAGAGCCTGGCCGGTTTGGCCTTGTCTGGAGCGATCATGCACGGATTCTTCCCGCCGGCTACCCTCAGTCGGCCGTCCCGGGGCGTCATGTTTCCCGGCCTCGACTACAGGTCCTGCAGGAATTGCTGCGAATCGCCGGATTCCCCTGCGGCCTCGTCGGCTGCCGCCGTATCGCCGCCGAGTTCCTCGACAGCTCCGCCCAGTTTCGTGCGCAGCGTGTCGCCAAACACGCCGAAAATGGCTATCGCCGCCAATGCAATAATGACCACGACGATGATGTACTCGACCATGGTCTGTCCGCTCTTGTTTCTCTTTCGCATCGTCCAGCTCCTTACAGGTTTATCGTTTCTGCTCAGCGTTCTCCACCCTCAATGCTTCCGATCCGGGTCGTCGCTCATTACGGGTACACCGATCCGGCCAAATTCCGCACGCGTTGGCTCTGTTGCTCGAACGTATCATCGAAAAGCATGAACATCGTGAGCATGGCAAGCAGTATACCCAGCACGATGACGTACTCGATCATCGCCTGTCCACTTTGTCTCGCCTCTCTGGGTGCGCATCGTCGCATGGGGTCTGACTCGTATAACGAACGTAGCCTGAATCTATTGTAGGAAGCGTCGCGAAAAGGCGATCAAAGACCCAGCCTGTTGCTATGGTACTCCCTTGACAGTATGGTGTAAATCACTAAGCATATACAGGTCACGACGGTCGCTTCCGAGTCGATCGACTACTACTCGGAGTGGTCATTCTTCTGCCGGTCTTTTGGCCGACCCTTGTGACATTTTTGCATCTGATTCAGGTCGGGCCGATCACTCGACCGGCGCTCCGGGAAATGGCACCTCCAGCATGAGTTTATCGATACCGGGATTCGAGATGATCGAGAAGATCGGTCGGGGTGGAATGGCGACGGTCTGGAAAGCCCGTCAACTCTCACTCGATCGTATCGTGGCGATCAAAGTTCTTGCCTCGGATTTCTCGCAGCACGAGCAGGACGTGCTGCGATTTCAGTCTGAGGCTCAGGCGGCCGCGAAGCTCAAGCACAACGGTATCGTGCAGGTCTACGACGCGAGCGTCACGGAGGGACGCTACTACTTCGTGATGGAGTACATCGGCGGGTATTCGGTCGGGGAGTGGTGTCGACGCAAGGGTCAACTCGCCGAGGAGGATATTCTACTGATCTCTGAATGCGTCGGTGTCGCGTTGAATCACGCATGGACCCACGCGAAAATTATCCACTGCGACATCAAGCCGGATAATGTCCTTATCGATGCCGACGGTACCGCCAAGGTGGCCGATCTGGGGCTGGCCAGGACGCTGACGGCGGCCTCCGCATCGACCAGCGGGGACGCGATTCTCGGCACGCCGAACTACATTTCCCCGGAACAGGCGTCGGGCGTACTGGATCTGGACGCCCGGACGGATATCTACTCGCTGGGTGCCTCGATGTATCAAATGGCCACCGGCAGGATGCTTTTTTCCAGCGAACGTTCCGAAGACATCATGGAGATGCAAGTCACGCGGCAGGACTCGAACTGCCACGAATTGAATCCGGCTCTCTCGACGGGTATGTGCGACCTGATTGGGTGGATGCTGATGAAGGACCGTAATGAACGACCGGCGAACTGGGACGCCGTTCTGGTGGCGATCGACCGCGTCAAGCGCGGCAAATTGCCCGCAACCTCGCCCCTGCCCACGGGCAGAAGTACCTTGAAATCGCGCAAGGCGGCGACGCTACCGACGCGCAAGGCGGCGACCCCTGATAAACTTGATAGCACGCCGATCAGGGAGCCGAGTAAAATGCCCGCGGTCGTGGTCGGACTCGTTCTTGCGCTCGTCATTGGCGTTCTTGCGACGTGTAGCCGTACGGACAAGGCGCCCGGTGTGCTGCGGAAGACGATGTCCACAACAACCACAACATCGCGACCGCCGCCTACGATCGAACAAACCCCAGACCTTCCCCTTCAGCGCGCGCGTGCAGCCTTTGAAAATGTAATGTCCTGGGCGGGGAGCAATGCCGACCAGTTGCTGGGGATTGAAGAACGACTCAACGGCATCCGCAACGATGTCTCCGGGACGGAGGTTGCACGGCGCCTTGATGACGCGCTGGTGCAGAACGCGGACGCGCAGCGCGAGGCGCTCGACATGGTGATGTCCGTACTCCGCGGACGGACGGCGGCCGCGCTTCGCGACGGCCGTTTCGAGGAAGCGCGGCGGGTGTACGAGACCTACGAAGGCGTCTACGCGGAATTGAGTGCGGCCGCACGTTCGGCGCGTGCACAGGAAATTCGCGCGCAAGGCGAGTCACCGCCAGATCCTCCGCCGGTTCAAGCGGATCCGGATGTCATCATGCAAGGCGTTGAAAGCCGGCTCGTGCGCCTGCTGCGCGCGGACCGACTCATGGATGCGACCAGGCTGCTCAAGAACGCCTCAGGGGATGCGCGGCTCGTGAGCCGGCGCAAGGATCTGATCGCCGGTGCCGGCCTGCTGCATGCCGCCCAGCAACTCGATATCAGCATCATCAAGTCGTTCGGAAACCAGAAGGGGCAGATTATTGATGTACAGTTGAAGACCGGCAGTACGCGCGTAGAGGTGCAGGCGGTGCGTGACGGAAGCCTGTGGGTCGTGGATCCGGCCGCGACTGGCGGGAAGTCCTTTTCGATTGGAGTGGACGCCTTGTCGACGCGGGAGGTTCTGCGGCGCCTCGGTGCTGATGAACGGCCCGCGGTTGCCTTGCGCAAGGGACTCATGGCTCTCAAGGCACGCGCCTACTCGCAGGCGAAACGCTACTTTGAACGCATTGGAACCTATCCTGCCGCTGTGCTGCAGGCTGATGTCGAAGCGGCGATGCAGGGCCATTAGCCTGCATGCTGCAGGTTAGCCCTCGGGCGTTGAGGTTCGCCCGGCCATCTCCGCCAGGGACGCGCGATAATCCGGGTGCGCGACACCGTGTTCGCAGATGATGGCACTGACGAGCGTCGCCGGCGTCACGTCGAAGGCGGGTGAGTATACCTGGACGCCGTCCGGGGCCGTACGGGATCCGAATCCCTCGGTGATTTCCGAATCGGCTCGTTCTTCGATAGGAATATCGACGCCCGTTTCGGTCTCGAAATCAAAAGTCGTGGTCGGGGCCAGGACGTAGAAGGGGATGTCGTGTGCGCGTGCAAGCGTCGCGAGACCGTAGGTGCCGATTTTGTTGGCCGTGTCGCCGTTCGCCGCGATCCGATCGGCGCCGACCATGACGGCATCGATACGGCCGGCTTGCATGACGTGCGCAGCCATGTTGTCGGCGATCAATATGACGTCGATACCGGCCTGCATGAGCTCCCATGCGGTCAGGCGCGCCCCCTGGAGCAGGGGCCGGGTCTCGCCCGCGTAGACCGTCAACTGCTGGCCGCGCTCGTTGGCAACGTACATCGGTGCCAGCGCAGTGCCGTAACAGGCCGTTGCCAGTGAACCCGCGTTGCAGTGGGTCATGACGCCGCGGCATTCCGCAAGGAACGCCACGCCGTGTTCGCCGATGGCGCGGCACTGCGCTTCGTCCTCGTCGCGAATCGCCCGGGCTTCCATGACGAGACGGTCGATGAACGCATTCAATTCCAATTCCGCGTGGGCCTGTGCGACACGCTTCATGCGATCGATTGCCCAGAACAGGTTGATCGCGGTTGGCCGCGATGTGGCCAGGTAGTCACCCGCTGTTTCCGTGTCCTGCAGACAGGCAGCCGTGGAGGTGGCATCCGATTGTTGTGCGGCCACGGCCATGCCCATTGCGGCGGCAATGCCGATCGCGGGAGCGCCACGCACCTTGAGCACCTTGATCGCATCCCAGATCTCCTGGACGTCCGTGGTTTCGAGGTAGGTGATTTCTCCGGGAAGACGCGTCTGGTCGATCAGGCGTACGTACCCCGGGACCGGGTGCCCGGGTTGGGAGGGAATCCATTCAATCGTCTTGAGCATCGTGCCGGATTTCCTCAGGCGAGTCCCGCGAGTTTGCCGAGCCAGAGAAGTGCCAGGCTAACCGCGTTAAACGTGGCGTGCATGACGATCGGCACCAGCAGGTTTCCGGCCGCAAGGTAGGCAACGGACATGCAGGTTGCAAGCGCGAAGAGGGGCAGGATGGCCGCGATGTTCTGATGAATGAGGGCGAAGACCATGCCGCCGATCACGACCGCTGTTACGGTATTCGTCTTGCGCAACAGGAGCGGTAGAAGCAGCCCGCGGAAGACTAGCTCCTCGACGAGAGGTGCCAGTACAACGGCAACCATCACGAAGCTCGCCACTTGCCATCCGGATTCGAGATCCAGGAAGAGGGTCACGGCGGCCTGGCGGGAGAGATCGACGCCCACGGCCCATAAGGAACCAAACCAGGCTGCACCGACAATCACGATAATAGGAACGATAGCGAAATAGGAGCGTAGGCCGTTGCGGAGAGGGGTCGACCAGGGCTGACCGTCTGGGATGACAAGCGATCGGCCGTGAAGCCCCCGCAGTCGGCCGAGGATCACGATCGTCATCACCACCGCCAGTTGAATGAGAATGTTCGTCATCAAGAACAGATGGGTGTTGTCTGCGAGGAGATCTGCCGCTGTCGCAGAACCGGCCAGGGTGCCCGCGAGCAGGAAGACGAGCATGACGACTCCCATGTCACGCCAATACCAGGGCCGTGCCCTGAGTTGCGCCGTGGCTTGCTGCCAATCCGGTGGCTGCTCGCGATAGCGGCGCGCGAGGGACACGAAGGCCACGAGGCCGCCGGCAAGTAAACATGCAGTGGCAACACCTAAGGCGGTGGCGGCCGGCGTCATTTCGATGGCTTCAGATGGATCGATCATCGGCCGGGCTCAGCCATCCTCTTGTCGGCGCTGAGCGCCCAAGGCGCTACCCGATCTCCGGCGGGGACGCATGGGTCTCGCGGATCACGTACGTCGTCTTGCCCTGTGACTCGTGGTAAGTGCGAATTTGAATCTCCGCGAGGAGGCCCATGCTCATGAATTGCATGCCGAAAAGAACGAGCATGAAAGGTGTCAGGACCCATGTCGGCCGCTTGGACATCTCGACAAGCGGGATCAGTGCCTGGCAATCGAATAGGTTGTATCCCAGGTGCGCGAAGGCATACAGCATGAGAAGGAGGATCCCGGGCAGGCCGAAGAAGACGCCGAATTTGCCGAAGATGCGAATAGGGTGGGCGCTATAGCGCAACAGGAACGTCACGGTCATGAGGTCGAGAATCACACGCAGGGTGCGGGATATGCCGTACTTCGACGTGCCGAATTCTCGCGCACGGTGTTTCACCGGGACCTCCATTAATCGGGCGCCGACCCAACTTGCGAGCGCGGGGATGAAGCGATGCATATCCCCGTAGAGCGAAAGGTTCTCGACGATTTCGCGTCGATAGGCTTTCAGGGTGCATCCAAAGTCATGCAGCACGACGCCGGTGATCCGGCTGATGAAGCCGTTGGCGATCATGGAGGGAAGCCGCCGGTTGATGAAGGGGTCTTTGCGGTCACGGCGCCAGCCGCTGACCACGTCATACCCTTCGTCGATCTTCTCAAGCAGAAGGGGAATATCGGCGGGATCATTCTGAAGATCGGCATCCATCGTGATAACGATGTCGCCCTTAGCCGCACGAAATCCGGCGCTCATGGCCGCCGTCTGGCCGAAATTTCGGCGAAGACGAATCAGCTCCAGATGTGGTATGACGCCGGCGAGTTCGACGAGTCGCTCCCATGAGGCGTCCGTGCTGCCGTCGTCAACGATCAGGATCTCGTAGGACCTGTCGAGTTTTGAGAGCACCGCATGTAGTGCCTCGCAAAGCGGCCGCACGCTCTCTTCTTCGTTGTAGACGGGTACGACTATGGATAATTCGGTCATGACGAAACGATTGTGCGTATAGTAGAGTCACTATTTGAGAACGCAAAGGGAATCTGAAGAGGCGGCAGTAGCTGTGCCGAACCGGCGCGCACGCCCCCTATTGAAATGAATATTCCGGAATTTTCAGTTCGCAACCCGATCCTCGCCTGGATGCTTACGATCTTCGTGGTCGTGGCGGGTCTGTGGGCGACGTTCGGCACCATGTCGCGGGAGGTCTTCCCCGTAACGGATCTGAATCTCGTGGTCGTTCGCACAATTTATCCGAACGCATCGCCGGCAGAGGTCGAAGAGCAGATCACGAACCTGATCGAAGACGAGATCAACGGTCTCTCCGGCATCAACGAGTATACGTCGACTTCGGCCGAAGGCGTCTCCGTCGTGATCGTGCAGGTCGATCCGGACGTGGATGACAGTTTCAGGGTCGTTAACGACGTGCAGCGCCGGGTCGACCAGATCGATGAATTTCCGGACGAGGCGGAGGATCCGGTCGTCGAGTCCATAACAACCGATCGGCCCGTCATTAATGTTTGTGTGTCCGGGTCGGATGAGCGTTCGTTGCGCTTGTACGGCGATGATTTGGAGCGTCGCCTGAGGCGCACGTCCGGCGTCAGTACGATCGACAAGACGGGTTGGCGCGACGAGGAGTTCTGGGTTGAAGTGGACCCGGTTCGCCTGGCCGAGTTGGAGGTTTCATTGCTGGAGCTAATCGCCAGTCTTCGTGAAAGCAACGTCACGTTGCCCGGCGGGAAAATGAGCCAGGGCTCAAAGGACATCATCCTGCGGACCGTGGGTAAGTTCTACACGGTTGATGAGATCGAGGCCGTCGTGGTGCGATCCAATTTCGATGGCCACGCGATCACCGTGGCGGATCTGGCGCGGGTCCAGCGTGCCTTCGAGGAAGACGGGACTTTTACAAAGGTGAATGGTGCGTTCGCGCTGACCCTGGGCGTGAAGAAGAAGAGGTCTGCGGACACGATCGACGTGGTCGACGCGGTGAAGCGGATCGTGGCGGAAGAGGAGATTTCGAAGCCGGACGGCGTGGTACTCACCCTGGTGGATGATACGTCCTACTATGTGAAGCGGCGCCTGAAGGTGTTGCTGAACAACGGCGGCATTGGCTTGGTCATGGTCATCGTCTGTCTCCTGATCGCCATGAACTTTCGGGTCGCGGCCTTCACGGCCCTGGCGATTCCCTTTTCCTTTCTGATGACGTTGTTGCTGATGGCCTATTTCGGAATCACGATCAATTTGATGACGATGTTTGGCCTCATCATCGTGTTGGGCATGGTGGTGGACGATTCGATTATCGTGGGCGAGAACATTTTCCGTCATCTGGAGATGGGCAAAGACCCGAAGACGGCCGCGATTGATGGGACGACGGAAGTAACCGGGCCGGTCATATCAACGGTGCTGACGACGATCGCGGCGTTCTTTCCGCTGATGTTTGCGCCGGACCTCTACGCCACGTATCTCGGCTGGCTCGTGATCGCCGTGATCCTTTGCCTGGTTGCTTCGCTACTTGAATGTCTGTTCATCATGCCATCCCACATTGCCGACTTCGCTCGGCCGCTTCGGGTTCCGAAGTCATCGGGTGCCGATTCTTCCGGCGCGACAGGTGCGCCACGGGCGGTTACACGATTCTATGTTAACGCGCTGCAGGGCGCGTTGCGACTGCGGTATCTCGTTCTTCCGGGCTTGATCATTCTCGCCCTCGGGGTGGCGGTGGCCGTTTGGCCGTTTGTACGGCTGACTCTTTTTCCTGGCGACATGATCGACATGGTAATGGTTCATATGGAGGCTCCCGAGGGGACCTCCGTGGAGGAAACGGATCGCCGGACCCTTGCGGTCGAAGCAATGATTCGAGAACTACCCGATGACGCACTGCAGGATTACGTCACCTACGTCGGCCAGCAGTTCGACTTTGAGGCCGGGATGCAGGGGACACGCGGGTCACATTTTGCGCAAACCTTCATCTACCTGACGCCGCAGAACACGCGTTGGGATATGCCGACAGCGGAGATTGTCGCGCAACTGCGCGAGAAGAGCGCACGGGTTGAGGGGTTCGATCGCCTGTCGTTCGAACTGGTGAAACCGGGGCCGCCCGTTGGTAAGCCACTGGAGGTCAGGGTGCAGGGGCGCGATATGGAGACGCTGCTGGCGATTAAGGACGAGGTTCAGGCCTACCTCGGGAACCAGGAAGGCGTAGCAGATATCGTGGACGACTTTGGCGAGGGGAGCGATGAACGGCATGTTGTGATCGATGAAGCGGCCGCGGCGCGCGTTGGCCTGACGGTTGAAGGCATCGCGCGGACGGTGTTTGCGGCCTACGAAGGTGCGGAAGCGACCAATGTGCGCGAGGGCAAGGACGAGTTAAAGGTTCGCGTCATGCTCGCAAAGCCCTATCGCGAAGACCCGCGCACTATAGCAACACTCGGCGTGCCGAATCGCGAGGGCCGCCTGATCGATCTGGGTGATGTTGCGGCGTTGCGAACGGCCACGGGGCTGCCGACCGTTAACCACTTCAACGGCGAACGCGTGATCACTGTTGGCGCCGACATCGATGAAGCGGTTACGACGTCGGCCGAGGTGAATCGCGACTTGGAGTCACATTTCGCCGATCTCTCGACGCGCTATCCCGGGTTCCGACTACTGCGCGGAGGCGAATGGGAAGAGACCGCGAAAGTCATGAACTTTATGAAGTCCGCACTGGTGATAGCCATGCTCATGATTTACACGATTCTTGCCGTACAGTTTCGCTCGTTCCTGCAACCCCTTGTGCTGCTCGTGCCGATACCCTTGAGTTTTGTCGGCGTGCTTCTCGCCCTGATTCTGCATGGAAAGCCGATCAGCATTATGGCGATGCTGGGCTTCGTCGGTCTGGGTGGCGTGGTCGTGAACGATGCGATCGTTCTGGTCAATTTTATCAACCTGGAGCGGAAGCGTGGACTTCCGCTGCACGAGGCGATCGTGAACGCGGGGCGAATGCGACTGCGCCCCATAATCCTGACATCGATAACAACGATCCTCGGGCTTTTGCCCGTGATCTATGGAATCGGCGGCTACGAGCCCTTCATTGCTCCGGCTGCAATCGTGCTTGCGTTCGGGTTGCTGTTCGCGACTTACCTGACCCTGATCGTCGTTCCGGTCACCTATCATATCGGCGCTGACGTGAAGAACCTTTGCAAGCGGGTTGTATCGGGTTCGAGGGCCTAAGCCGCTTCGCCGGCGAAAAGAAGCGGTAACGTACAGCCCGGCGCGGATGGCATCGGTCGGCACATCGACTGGGCTCGCGCGACTTTACGGTGCGAAAGAAGAAGACCATTCGTCGCTGATTGGGTAAAGATCCGTGACCCCGAGTTGCTCCGGGCCAGGCGTAGAAAGATTTGCGGCTTGAACACAAGTGGCGTTCTCTTCTAAACGAGGTCGTCCTTCGCTATTTACGTCGGCCGGTAAAGAGCCGGAGCCGCTTGGCCTTGGATCGTGCGGACTTCGACTTCCAGAACGTTTCGAAGTCTTGTTGAAGTTGTTTCATGTCGACTTGAGCGAACGTGATCTCGCTCGCACGCATCGGATCCTGTGTGTCCCAAACAGCATCTGTGTAGTCGTCTGCCAAGGTGCGGTAGGCGCTGTATTCGCGTAGTAATGTGGCTTTGCGCAGAAAATATGTGAGGGCCCAGGCGATCGTGTAGTTTCGGTCGCGAACCTTATCTCGTACCGGTTCGGGTACATCTGCGCCGTAGAATTCGGCTTGCGACAGCATGAGAACGTCGCCGATCCTGGCCGCGCCGGCATCGATCAAGAGTCCCAGCGTTTCCGTACGCCATGCGTTTTCGTCTGTGGTGAGTCGGCGTCCGCGGATCGTG
Organism: uncultured Verrucomicrobiota bacterium; assembly: GCA_913047795.1. GTDB lineage: Bacteria > Verrucomicrobiota > Kiritimatiellia > CAJWTS01 > CAJWTS01 > CAJWTS01. The sequence goes on from CAJWTS010000030.1 coordinate 31,726, forward strand.
CATCCCGCAAAGAAGTCGGCGTGTCCCTCGTTGAACCACATGGCGACCGGGCGCTGGGCGAGCGCATAGTGAAGATATTGGTGGAACGCTTCATGATAGGCCACGCGCAATGAAGAGCGGCGTTGTTCGCGCGTTTTGCCTTGTTCGCTCTGCTTGATCACGAGTTCTTTTCTCGCCGGGGCCCAGACGCCACTGGTCCATTCGACCTCGGCGGGTACGTACTCGATATAGTCCTGCGGGGATGCGAAGACGCGAACGACGCTGACCGCATCGATGTCGACCCGTGGCGGAATGAGAAACGCGTACGCGGCGCGCAGGTATTCCAGGTCCGTCTGGAGTTGTCGCACGAAAGTACGATGCTTGCTCGTCAGGTCCGAGACGAGAATGTAGTTCGGTGTCTCCACGTACCACCAGTTTTTCAAGTTGCGGATGCTGGAGATCACCGCGTCGCGACTTGTTTTGAAATCGGATGCGCGTTCGCGGTTCTGGTGCAATCTGAAGTTTTGAAACTTGCTCGAGGGCGTCTCGTTGCCAGTGCCTGTGCGCGACGTTCGTGCGAGTGTGATCGTCGCGATAAATTTCTTCTCGATCGTCCGCCGGGCGGCCATTTGATCGGCCTCCGGATTCAGGCGAAAGATTGCCGCGAACCATTGCGGGGAATGCCGGAATTGAAAGACGTAGGCCGTGATGGTCTCCTGCTGGTTGTGCAGCTGCAGCATGTATGCATTTCGTAATCGCGTGGGGTGCTTGACCTTAAAAACCTTCTTGAAGACCGCGTTACCGGTCAGGTCACCCAGCCATACGCGCAGGGACTCCGGCGTCCACTTCGTCGGTCGCGTTCTCTCGCCGTCCCGATAATGCTCGGCCAGTACGCGTTTGCGTTCGGCATCCTCCGGCATCTGGCTATCAACCTTGGCCATCCATAGGCTGTTGTCGTGCTCATCGCTCCACCGTCCGAGATGCTGTTCGCGGAGCCATAGATCGCGCATCGTGTACATTTCGATCGGTTCGCTCGTGGATGTGTTCCGATATTGATACGCGATCGGCATTCGCAGTGGTATCTCGCGGGCGGAGGGCATCAGGCGAATTTTGAGCCCCGCGTGTGGCAGGTCTACCATCTTGGTCAAGGAAAGCCGGGGCTGCGCGGCTTGCGATGTCGTGATGCAGGCGGCCAGTACACTGGTCAGAACAACGACGTGGCCGGCCGGAATAAAAAAGGGCACACGCCGGTGGCGCGTGCCCTTCATGGTGAATCTGTTCAAGAGGTATTAGTCTCCGAAGGCCTCGTCGAAGACGCGGTCCGATTTCGGAAAATCAACGTCCCGGACGTATTGGCAGGCCTCGGCGGCCCCGTGCTCGCGGTCCATCACGGCATCCTCCCACTCGACGGAAAGCGGACCGTTGTAGTCGATGTGATTGAGCGCGCGAATGATTTCTTCAAAGTCAACTCCGCCGCGTCCGAGGCTGCGGAAATCCCAGCCGCGTCCCGGTGTTCCGAAGTTCAGGTGGGATGCGAGGATGCCCGTTTCTCCATCAAGCGTCAGCGCGGCGTCCTTCATGTGCACGTGGTAAATGCGGTCCTTGAACGCATGGATAAACATCACGGGATCCACCATCTGCCAGTGCAGGTGACTGGGGTCGAAGTTGAAACCGAACGCTTTGCGCCGATTGATCGCTTTCAGGGCCCGTCGCGCAGTAACAATGTCGTAAGCAATCTCGGTCGGGTGCACTTCAAGCGCGAAGCGAACGCCGCATTGATCGAATACGTCGAGGATCGGATTCCATAGTTTCGCGAAGCGGGCGAATCCGTCGTCGATCATCTTGTCCGACACCGGAGGAAAGCTGTAAAGGAGATGCCAGATCGGCGAGCCGGTAAACCCGTTGACGACGTTGACCCCCATGTTCCTGGCTGCGCGGGCCGTATTCTTCATTGTTTTCACGGCCCAGCGGCGTTTCTTTTCGGAATCACCGTGGGTCTCAGGCGGCGCGAAGGCGTCCGTACGATCGTCATCGTTGGGGTCGCAGACAAGTTGTCCGGCCAGATGGTGGCTGATGGCGTACAGGTCCAGGCCGTTGTCGGCGAGTATTTGCCTGCGCGTCTTTGCGTATTTTTTGTCGCGCGCGGCACGATCGACATCAACGTGATCGCCCCAACAGGCCAGTTCAAGTCCATCGTATCCCCAGCTGGCCGCCATCGGCGCAAATTCTTCCAACGGAATGTCCGCGAACTGTCCTGTGAAAAGTGTGACGGGTCTCGACATGGCAACGCTACTCCTGTTCGGTTCTTGATTGTTCTTGTGGGTTGATCGGCGGCTCTGCCTTGCTAACGTGATTGCTGCTCAGCACGGCTGCCTTTCTTCAAGCGCAAGGAGGCGAATATATGCCCGAAGCGCCGTCGTGACAACAGCATTCTCAGGCACGCGCGGTCCAGATGTTGTTTGCAATTACGCGCTGAATGGGGCATCTTCCACTGCTTGCCGGCCCCCCTTTGTGTGTGTAGCGAACGGCAAAGGTTGTTTCCCCCGGCTGCCATTTCCTGATGAACGATCAGCAGACAGAAGATGCGCCTCAGGGCGTGAGTGAGTACCGCGCGCAGCGGATGCTGAATATGGAGAAGCTTCGCGAAGCGGGCTATGCCCCCTTTGGCGGAGCGTTCCATACCACGGGGCGGCTTTCGGAGATCCGGGCCGCGTTCGAAGAGGACGCTGGCGTGCGCGCGGCGGGGCGTCTCGTGACGATCCGAAAGATGGGCAAAAGCATCTTTGCCGACCTTCACGACGGCACGGATCGCTTCCAGATTTTTGTTCAGAAAAATACGCTGGGTGAAGAGGCCTTCGCGGCGTTCAAGTTGTTGGACGTGGGCGATTTGGTGGGCGTTGCGGGTGAGCTGTTTGTCACGCGAATGGGTGAGCAGACGATCCGTATCGAAGAATGGACGCTGCTGGCGAAATCGTTGCTGCCGCTGCCGGAGAAGTGGCACGGCCTAAAGGACGTTGATGCGCGGTATCGTCAGCGCTACCTGGACCTGATCTCGAACGAGGATGTCAGAGAGGTCTTCCTGACGCGCATACGGATTATTGAAGAGATCCGTTCCTTTCTGAAGGGACGCGGATTCCTCGAGGTGGAGACGCCGATGATGCAGCAGCAGGCCGGCGGTGCGGCCGCAAGGCCTTTCGTGACCCGCTACCATGCGCTGGACACGGACATGTATCTACGCATCGCGCCGGAGCTCTACCTTAAGCGGCTCCTCGTGGGCGGGTTCGACCGGGTGTACGAGCTGAATCGAAATTTTCGAAACGAAGGATTGGATCGTACGCACAACCCGGAATTCACGATGCTTGAGATTTACCAGGCATACACGGATGTGAGCGGAATGCGCGAGTTGATTGAATGTTTGATTACGCACGTCGCGCAGGAAGTTCTCGGCACCCTGGTGATCGGCGAGGGGGAAGACGCGCTCGACCTGACGCCGCCGTGGCGTAGCGCGACGTACCGCGAATTGGTATGCGAAGAGATGGGCGCCGACTGGTATGATCAGTCGCGAGAGACGCGGTTAACGGCAGCGCGCGAACGGGGCCTGGACCTCGCGGAAGATAGCTCCGAGATAGGTATCACGCATGAAGTTTACGAGAAGTTGATTGAACGGAAGCTGGTTCAGCCAACTTTTGTTACGCGTCTGCCGGCGGAGTTGATTCCCCTGGCGCGGCGGAGTGACGACGATGAGCGTACGGTCGACGTATTCGAACTCGTTATCAAGGGTCAGGAAATCGCGCCGGCATATACCGAACTGAACGATCCGCTTGAGCAGCGTGCGCGGCTGGAATCCCAGGCCGGCGACGACGCACAGGCCGTGGATGAAGAGTTTCTGACAGCGCTTGAGCACGGGATGCCACCTGCCGGCGGCATGGGGGTTGGCGTCGATCGCCTGGTTATGCTGTTAACCGGCTCCGAGGCGATACGGGACGTTATCCTGTTTCCCCAACTCAAGCCACGATAGGCTGATGATTCGTGATTGTTGGGCCGTTGAGCCCATTTTGACGACAAGTGCGGCTGCCGGGCACGTATAGCCGCCGACAAACAGAAGACAACCTGCGACTACAATGGCTCTGCCGTTCTCACTCTTCCTTGCCCTGCGGTACATGCGACCGAAACGGTCGTTCGTCTCCCTTGTTACGGTCATCTCAGTTCTCGGCGTCGTGCTTGGTGTCGCCATTCTGATCATCGTTCTCGCGGTCATGACGGGATTCGACAATATGTGGCGCGAGAAGATTCTGAGTTTCAAACCGCACCTGACGGTCTCGTCGAACGATGGGCGGGTCATGGATGCAGATGCGGAGACGCTTTGCCGCAGGTTGGAGAAGATCCCCGGCGTGACCGGTGCCGCGGCGGTCATCCACACCTTAAGCTTGATGCGACACGAGGGACGTGTTTCAGCGCCGATGATTATTGGCGTGAGTCCGAATCGTGCTGATCGCGTCAGTCGCATTGCGGAATCGTTGGCAGCAGGGGAGTTTCGGTTCAATGAGGGCGAGATCGTTATCGGTCGGGATCTCGCTTACGCCCTGGCCATGCGACCGGGCGATGCGTGCCTCGTGTATTCCTCTCAGAATGTCACCCGCGAGGATGAAATGCACCTGCCGGAGGAGTTGACGGTCTCCGGTATCTTCGACATGGGGATGAAGGACTACGACTCGCGGTTTGTCCTGACGTCGCTTGACGTCGCGCGGGATCTGACGGGGATTGAAGAGGGGGCAGAGAAGATCTACGTCATGACCGAGGATCCATTCTTTTTTTCCGTCATGAAGGAGCGGATAAAGGATGAACTTGGGGGCGACTTCCGTGTCACGACCTGGCGCGACGAGGATAGCCTTTTGTTTCAGGCACTTGCAAACGAGAAGGGCATGATGTTCGCGCTCCTGTCCATCATTACGATCGTCGCCGCGTTTTGCATTGCGATCACGTTGATTGTGCTGACGGTCTACAAGACCGGTGAGATCGGATTGCTCAAGGCTTTGGGATTCTCGCCGGGTCGAATCATGGGCGTCTTTGTCTGGCACGGTTGGATTCAGGGAGCATTGGGCACGATCCTCGGCATCGTGCTGGGACTCGTGTTCGTGGAGCATTTGAACGAGATCGTCGGTTGGTTGACGCGGTTCAACGTCGAGGTCTTTCCAAAGGATATATATGGATTGGATGGATTGCCGGCCGAGGTTGATGCACGCGACGTCGAGCGGATCGCGATTGGCGTAATGGTTCTTTCTACGCTGGCGAGCATTCTGGCGTCGTGTCGCGCGGTGAGCCTGGATCCGGTCAAGGCGCTCAGGGAGTAGACGAGACGGTTATGATACTCAGTGCACAGAACATCTCGAGGACGTATACGATCGGCAAGCAGGTGCTGGACGTGTTGCGCGGAGTCGACATTGAAGTTCAGTCCGGCGAGACGGTGGCGGTTGTGGGTGTCAGCGGCGCTGGCAAGAGCACATTGATGCACATCCTTGGAGGACTCGATAAGCCCGATCGCGGAACGGTCGCGCTTGGCGGAACGGATTTTTACGGGCTGCCGGCCCGTCAACGTGCGCGAATCCGTTCCGAAAGAATCGGATTTGTCTTTCAGGCCTATCATCTCCTGCCGGAGCTGACCGTGCTCGAGAATGTAGGATTGCCGGCTCGCAGCGGGCAGGGGCGGCAAGCATCCACCCGGGAGATTGATGAACGTGCGCTCGCGTTGTTAGAGACCGTTGGGCTCGCCGACTGGCGTGAACATCTTCCCTTGGAATTGTCGGGTGGCGAGCAGCAACGTATTGCGCTCGCGCGAGCCTTGATGAATGAACCTGAGATGATTCTTGCCGACGAACCGACCGGGAATCTCGATGATCGAACAGGCGGCGCCATCATTGACCTGCTTTTCGGTATGGTCCGCGAGCGTGGCAGCACGCTCCTGATCGTCACCCACAACCGCGACCTCGCCGCCCGCTGCGACCGCGTCCTGCACCTCACCGACGGCGATCTCTCTGGAGACAGGCCCTAGCCGTTTTGGGGACCGGCGCCGTAGGTGCCTGCAGGCGAGAAGTGGATAGATGGATGAATGTCCGTCGGTCGTAACGACTGCCGGGTGCTCCGGTTACGGCGAATGCGGGTGGAGCGTTACAGTATTTGCCGTAATTTCCATTCGGTAGCCGTAAGCGTTCGCAACTCTCTGCAGCGCTTGGATCGCTGTCACATCCTTTAGTTCCAACGTGACTTTTCGATCTTTCGCAAGCACCGCGCGGTCGTTGCGGATATCTTTGCGGGCATGGCGAGGGTCGACCCGCGGTTTCACGACAATCGTGAAATTCCCGATACCGCTTCGGTGTGCCCGGATCTTTCTCGTGAGCGCGGCGGCGGCGTCATCAATGGATGCCTGGAGCACGCCGAATTGCTGTAAATCAACTGACTTGAGGATCTCTTCCGTTCCGCTCGGCGTGGTCTTTTCGCTAATCACCACAAACTTTCCCTTACCTAGCGTAACGCTTGATCCGTTCTCTGTGGTGAATGGGCCATATGTTTTGCCCGTCTTTTCCGACTTGAGAGAGAACTCTGCAGCGTCCACACCAACGGTCGCAGTGAGGAGTATAAGGCAGACGCCGGTCATGAACATAAGGCAGGTCATCGGTGGCTACTTGTTTCTCGCTGGGTTCGTCACGAATAGTAGCACATATGGAATCGTGACGCCGAAAAAAACAGGTGTCTGGCTATCGTTTTTCGCCAATGGCGAGCCAATCCCAGGGTCGTGCGCAAGTCAACCCCGGCGGTGCACCGTCCAGTTCCTCAGACCAGGGGTATTCGACTTTCTTGAGTTCGATCGGGTGAAACCTGGCCGCGCGCAGAGCAGTCAAAAGTTCGTCGGAAGAATGATGTTTCGTGGCGGTCCCGCCTACTCTGACGACACCTCCGACCGGCGAGATGACTTCCCTGGCAAATAGTTTGTTCGCGTCTGCGGTGGCACGGGCGTGGCTGATTCCTGCCTTCGTATGGATATCGACGAGGATGCGGTAGACGTGCAGCACCGACTCGATCGCTGGAACGACAATAATTGTCGCGCCTCCTCGCTTAGTGGCCGCTGACAATGTGTTCATGATCGATTCTCGGCATCGCGGATCTGGATCGATCAGGACATTCACGCAGATGGAAATATCCGCACGCAGGCTGCGTGCCAGAGGGCGTCTCAGATCGTGCTGAATAAAATTGATATTATTGGCAGGGGTACGCTGTCGTGCCTTGTCCAGGAGCGCACTGGAGAAATCAACAGCGGATACATGCCGAAACTTCTTGGACAATACGTGCAGCATGGCGCCCGCGCCGCAGCCAAGGTCGATTACATCTTTTCTTTTGCCGGCGAAGGAATGGATCGTCTGGTTGAGGGTGCCTGCCGCGTCTCTCTCGGAGACTTCAAGCACGTTCCTCTCGAACGATGGTGCCAGTGAATCCCAGTATGCCTTGTCCATCGTCACCTCATGGGGATCGGCCCCGGTCCCCGTGGGGACAGGCTCCAGGACGCGATCAGGATAGCGTCGAGAGACTGTTCCAGTGAAAAGATCTGTCGGGGACCAGGAATTTATGGGTTGGAAAACACCCGTAAAACAAGGCTAAAAGGAGTTGTGCTGATGTGGAGGGCATTTTTCCCCGGAAAAGAACTCGCCTGATGCCTTCCGGGGGCGGGAGGGGCCTGCACGACATCAAAAGGGGTTCCAGGCCACGACGGATTCCCGGAAGTCTTCGAGGCTCCGGAGAACGGGCTGCATCAGGTGGCCCCTGTATATGTAGTAGATAACTTAGATTCCCCGGAACAGATAGAGGAAACGGCATCAACCACATTTTCGATTTTCTGCACCCCGGCAGGGGGTGGGGCTGGACATAAGGAATGTAAACACATAGGTTTAGCGTTTCGTCAGGAGAAATTGGGATCGTTGATAGAATAGGAGGTAGCATGACGAGTGTGGCGACGGAACCGCCGGTGGCGCAGCAGTCCGACAAGGATCTGGTCGATCGAATCGCCCGGTCCTACGGTGTGATACGGAATGAACTGGGGAAGATCATCGTCGGGCAGGACGAGGTCGTCGAAGAGATCCTCATGGCTGTTTTTGCGCGAGGGCACTGCTTGCTTGAGGGCGTCCCCGGCCTGGCAAAAACGCTGATGATCAGCACCCTGGCGCAGTGCATGCAACTGACCTTCCATCGCATTCAGTTCACCCCCGATCTGATGCCATCAGATATTATCGGCACGGAAATATTGCAGGATGATCCGGAGACGGGCGAACGCCGGTTCAAATTCCTATCGGGTCCCGTGTTTACACATATTCTCCTTGCCGATGAGATCAATCGAACGCCGCCGAAAACGCAGGCCGCGCTGCTCGAGGCAATGCAGGAGCGTAAGGTTTCAATCGGCGGTGAAGATCATTCTCTTGAACCGCCGTTTTTCGTGCTTGCGACTCAGAATCCGATTGAGCAGGAGGGGACCTACACGCTTCCAGAAGCGCAGCTGGACCGCTTTCTCTTCAAGATTCTTGTCCGATATCCGACGCGGGATGAAGAGCTAAAGATCGTGGCGCAACAGACAACGACGCGCGACGTCGGGATCGAAGGCGTGCTGAGCAGGGATGACGTGCTCGCTGCGCAGGAGATTGTCGGACAGATCGTTGCGGCGGACCACGTCATTCAGTATGCGACGGATCTGGTGCGGGCAACGCGTCCCGCGGAGGGCGAATCGCCTGATTTTATCAGGGAACTGCTCGCGTGGGGTGCCGGGCCACGGGCAAGTATGTATCTCGTAACAGCCGCCAAAGCCCGCGCGCTGCTGCACGGTCGATATCATGCTTCGATCGACGACATCAAGGTGATCGCCGCACCGGTCCTCCGCCATCGAATCATTCCGAACTTCTCCGCGCAGTCCCAGGGACTGAGCGCGGATGACATCATTCAGCGGCTGGTCGAGGCTCAGCCGACTCCCGGAGAGTGACGTTTCTTGTTTATGCGGATTTCGCCCGGGCCTGTCCCTGAACGGGGTGGGGCCTGTCCTTGGAGGGGTTAAGACGTGGCGCAGGTATACCAGGATAAGTATCTCGATCCGGAGGTGGTGGAGAAGACGCGGGCACTGGAGTTGTTCGTGCGGGGTGCGGTCGAAGGGGGAGAGATCGGATCGCATCGCAGCACGCTGCACGGGCTGAGCACGGAGTTCACGCATCACCGGCCCTACGCGGCGGGTGACGAGGTGAAGCACGTGGACTGGAAGGTTTACGCGCGCACCGGCCGCTACCACATCAAGCAGTTCGAGGCGGAAACAAATTTCGATGCGCACTTTCTCTTCGATGCCAGTTCGTCCATGCATTTCGGATCAGAAGGGATGTCGAAGATGGAGTACAGCAAGCATCTTGCCGCCGTGCTGGCCCACCTGATCGTTCGACAAGGCGACTCTGTCGGCCTGGCCGTCTTCGACAACGCCCTGCGCGATTCCGTACGTTCGAGGGGCTCGGTTGGCGTCATCCGGGATATCTGCACGCTCCTGCACCGTACCGAAGGGGAACCCCGCACCAATGTAGGCGGCATTTTGGATCGCTTCGCGGCCAGCCTGCGCCGCCGCGGATTCGTTATGCTGTTCTCCGACCTGTTCGACAACGAGGAGAGCTTTATCGATGGGATCAATAATCTGCATTTCAAGGGGCAACATGTCGTCGTCTTTCACGTGCTCGACCCGTACGAGATCCACTTCCCGTACGACGGCACGGTACGATTCAATGGTCTTGAGGGAGAGGCAGCGCTCAAGCTTCAGCCGGATCGCCTGCGTGCGGATTACCTCGACGAGTTACGCCAGATTCAAGAGAAGTTTCGCACCGCCTGCCTTGCCGTGCAGGCCGATTACGTCGTCGTCGACACGAGCCGCTCGGTTCCCGAGGTCCTGATCGAGTATCTCAATGGACGAAAACTCATGAGCCGGGGACGCTAACATGTACGGTGGGCGAACCCGTAGCCTTGTTCACTTGGTCATTCTTTCGCTGAGCGCGCAATTCTCGTTCGCCGTCACGGGAACCGTTGTCGCCACCAGCGGCCGCTTTCATGGCCCGCTGAAGATCAGTGATGGGCGGATCAGTGTCGGTGGCAAGAAGTTCGCCTGGGAAAGCACAATGGCGATCGCAACCGATATTGAACGAACGCACATTGCGCCGAATATGCTGCGCCTGAGAAGCGGCGAGCTATGGGCTGGAACCGTGCTGGGATTGCGCAACAACCAGATTGCGATTCGCTTCGCATCGCTTGGCGTACGCCGCGTTGACGTGCAGCGAGTGGCATCAATCGAGTTCCTTGCCGGACGAACGGGAAAAGGAGGCTTCAAGCCGGGTCGGCTGTACAGGGAGGACGGGAGCCCCATCTCGGGCCGGTTGATCGATATCAGTCCGCAGGCTGTGCGTATCACAACCTCTCTCGGCGTGTTCAACCTGCAGCGTGGCGAGGTATGGCGCTACGTTTTCAACTCGTATGAGCACAAGACGGCAACCGAAGATGAACTGACACACGTTGACGGCAGCGTTTTCCGCGGTCGGATCATGTCGACCCGGGACGGCTTTGAATTTGATCATCCGCTGCTTGGCAAAATGCGTGTCGGCCTGCGCGCTGTGCTCACGGTTCGACGGCGTTCCGACAAATGGCAGTGGCTCGATCCGGACATGTTCAAGGTGACGAAAGCCGAAGATAGCCTTGGGCCGGTCCGTGCTCCGCGCGCCATCTCACGCTATGGACCGGACTATCGAGACCGGCCGCCGGCCTGGATCAATGCGATCCGGATGGATGCCGATACGGTGGTGGATCTTTTTCCTGCACAGGGTGGGCGATTCATGTCTGTGGCAGGCCTGCTGTACGGGCGCTCGGGACCGAACTTGTCCGTCTCGGAGGGAGAGCGACTGTTGGCTGAGCGCGCGTTTGACGTTGCGGGCGAAGAAGTTCCCCTTTCCTTTGATGTGAATGCCGGGCAGGTGGTCAGCCTGTCCTTCCGTGCCGGAGAGCGACGCTCAGTCCCGTGCAGCGTCGTACTCGCGGACCCCGTCGTCGTTTTTTAATAGATCAGTATGACCGACCAGGATTCTTATCATGGGATCAATCAATTCTCTCTGGACCTGGCTTGGCCTCGCGGCCCTTGGGATCGCGATCCCGATCCTGATTCATTTCATTCGCCGTATTCGTCACGTCGAATGGGGCGCGATGGTGATCCTCGAGCGCGTCCTGCGCCGTCGTCGCAAGCGCGTCAGGATGGAAGACCTGATTGTCCTCATCCTGCGCTGCGCCGCATTGGCCCTGCTCGCACTGGCGCTGCTCAGGCCGACACTCCTTGGCCGCGCCGGCGCGTGGTTCCTGGGTAGTCGCGGCGTTGGCATGGTCCTCGCCATCGACGCGTCGTACAGCATGGGTCACGGCAAAGGAGAGACTAGATTCGACGCAGCACGAGCCGCCGCACAGAAGGTGCTGTCGACCCTGAAGCCCGGCGACCCGGTGGCCATCGTTCTGCTCGGCTCGCGCCCGCGCGTCGTCCTCGAGACAACGGGCTACGATGAGGCCGTGGCGGAACGGCTTCTCTCGCGAATGGCACCGTTGCCCGAAGGGTTGAACGTCGACCCCTGTCTCGACCAGTTGCAGATCCTGTTGAGCGAACTTGAGACGCCTGTACGCGAGTGCGTGATCATTTCGGACGCGCAGGTCGAGAGCTGGGGCCGGCTGAGCGACAATTCGAGCAAGCGGCTCGAGGCCATGTTGGCCGACACGGACGAGTATCGGCAGGACGTCTACTTTGTGCCGGTCGGCCGCGCCGCCGACAGAAACATGGCGGCCACACATCTCTCCTTCGCCGGGGGAGCCCTGCGCAAGAACGCGACCGCACGCTTCGTCGGGGAGGTCATGAATCACGGACGCGACGCACGCATGCGTACGGTCGTGGCACTGGAAGTGGATGGGCGCACGGTCTCGACCCGCGCGTTGCACAACATACTGCCTGGCGAACGGCGCGTCCTTGACTTCAGCGTACCCCTGCGAAGCGAGGGGCGCAAACAGTTGACGCTGCGTGTCAACGATGATCCGGACCTTGAACTGGATAACCAGCGGTACGCCGTGGCCGACGTTCATCGCGAGACGCGCGTGCTCTGTGTCGAGCCGGGCACGATCGATCCGAACCACCCGCGTTCGGCGACATACTTCCTGCGCAAGGCGCTGGCGCTCAAGGGGCGCGGCCCAGCGGTCGGACTCGTGGTCGACGTGATCGATGCTTCTCGACTGGCGCGCACTCGCCTGGAAGTCTTCGACGTCATCATCATCGGCGACCCGCCGACGATTGAGCCGGAGGCCGCGGCCCAGGTGGCGGAGATGGTGAAGGACGGGGCCGGCTTGATCATGCTGCTTGGTGGAGGGACCGACATCGCCGGGCTGCAAGAGGTCTTCGGCGAGCAATTCGGCATGCTACCCGTGAACCTGTTGGAGGCGGTCGCCTTTCGAAGAGGCCGGGAACAGGCGGTTGAGGTCGTGGATCGATCGCATGCCGTCTCGCGTGCACTTGCCACTCTGCCGCAGGACATTCTCGCCGGCGTGCGCGTCCACGGCTACATCCGTGCTGAAGCCAAGCCGGAGGCCCGCACGATTCTCGCTTTGGCCAACGGCGACCCCTTGCTCATCGAGCAGCCATACGGTGCCGGGGGAGTTCTTCTGTTTGTCAGCAGCCCCGACCGGTCCTGGAACGATCTCGCCGTGAATCCGGCGAACCCGGTCTGGTTGCATACGGCCGTTTCGGCGTTGACCGGGGCCGGCGTCTCCGCCAGCGAAGTCGGTCGCCGCTTGCGAATTCCCGCCGTGCGGTCCACGGGGCTACGGCCCGTGCTGACTGACCCGAACGGGACGACGCGGGTCGGGAACATCGAGAACAAGGATGGCGGCACCACGATCGACTTAGGGATTGCCGGCGTGCCCGGGTTCTACACGTTGCGCTCACAGGATGGCGCCGACACGCGCCAACTCGCGGTGAACGTCGATCCGTCCGAATCGAACGTTCGAGTTCTCGGCGAAGACGGACTGGCCGCCGTCCTGGCAGAGACCGACGTCCGGATCATCGCGGCCGACGCGGACATTAAAGAGGTCATCTCGATCCAGCGCATCGGATACGAGTTCTGGCGCGTGTTGCTGATCCTCAGCCTGATCGCATTCTTTGCCCAGGCGTTTCTTTCGGATCGTTTCTCGAGACGAATCATCGTGGAGGCGCCCGCTACCTAGTTCGGGCGAGCCGTTATGCTACAGAGACTGGTATCGAAGTTAACGAATATGGACGGGATCGAGGCGGTTTCGTACAGCGGCTGGGAACTGCGCAGCCAATGGCCGTCCTGGATCCTGGTAATACTGATCGTCGCTGCGGTCGCGTTTGCCGTCTGGTCGTACCGCACGTTCGCCAACCGTCCGGCCTGGGCGCGCCGGTTCATGACCACGCTGCGGGTCTTGGTCCTGCTGACCGTGCTCATCGTCCTGTTCGAGCCCATTCTTGCCGTCGACCTGGATCGCAGGACCAACAACCGGGTCGTGGTTCTGCTGGACAGTTCGGAGAGCATGTCCATTCGCGATACACGCGAACGTCCGGAGGACCTGCGTGCCGCGGCCGCGGCCCTCGGGGATGCCACCGGCACGAAAGGCGCGTCGGCTTCGCGGATTGAGCTGGCGATCGGAATCCTGACGAACAGCGCCACCGGACTGCTCGCGCAGTTGGGGGAGGACTTCGATGTCCACCTCTCAAGCTTCGATGAAAAGCTGGCTCCGCTCGCAAGCGACGAGGCCGTGTCTTCGCTCGCTGCGCTCGAGGCGACCGGAAAAACCAGTGCACTTGGTTCCGCGATGCGCCGCGCGATGGCGGGTTTGAGTGGCCAACCGGTTGCCGGTGTCGTGGTGCTGAGCGATTTCGCGTGGAATCAGGGTGCCGATCCGCTGGAGGTCGCAGAGCAGATAAAGGAGGAAGGGGTGCCGATTTTTCCAATCGGCGTGGGCCTCGTGGATCCGCCGGATATCGCGCTGAACAGGATCTACACGAAGCAGACCCTGTTCGCGGGCGACAACTTTTCGGCCAAGGTGCAGATCCGGTCGAGCCCCAGTTTTGCGCGTCGCTCCGCGATGGTGGAGATCGCGCTCGGCTCCGAGACGCAGAACCGCATGATTACACTGAACGGCGAGCACCAGGTCGAGACCTTCGATTTCGTCGCGCCGTCCGAGGCTGGTCGCCACGAATTGAAGGTCACCGTATCGAGCGCGGAACCCGAGGCGGTAACGGAGAACAACACC
>CAJWTS010000031.1 GCA_913047795.1 uncultured Verrucomicrobiota bacterium
GTGGCAGCGAGGAATCGCTGATCGTTGTTGTCAAGGAATGCACCCTCGTCGATACCCACAGCGTAGAATCGACCGCTACGCAGCTTGTCATTGGTAGGCACGTGCCCCAGGATCGCATTCTGGTTGACCATGTTGACGAACTTGTGGTCCTTGAGCGTGCGGTTGCATATCGGTTTCCCCTTGTCGTCTATCTGCATCCACAGCGGCAGGTTCTCAAAGAGCAGGTCGAGCTTACCCATCAGACTGGAGGGGCGTTTAGGAATGTCCAAACTGTGCTCGGACTTGGATACCAGAGCAAGGTCCAGACTCTCGCCCCGGAACAGCCAGATCCACAGGAATATGCAGATGATCAAATAGGACAGGCCGATGCCGCGTGTCTTCTCGACCACAATGTCGGTCTTACCAATCGCTGCCATGAACCACGCAATGAGATCAACTTGATCCTGGTACAACCGAACGGGGAACTTGCCGATCTGCCCGCCCGTGTCGCGTGTCTCGTGGAAGTAGCCGAACACCTGGATGAAGAATGCACAGTCCGCCGCACACATTTGAAGGATCAACTGGCGGAATTCCATGTCCTCGATGCAGCGTTCACGTACATAGATGCGAAACTTTAGCAGCTCAATCGGGTCACGGGGCAGCAGCGGATAGAACGGCAGCTCCTGTGCCTCGCGGCTAGGCTCGGCAAACTTGGTCTCGCGATGAATGCTGCCGTGAATCTTCATGTTAAAAATGGCTGGCTGAGCGATAACGCATCGTCATTTAACCGATTAGTAGACCAGCCCTGTTCTAGTACCCAAGATCATAATCTTTGGGATTGAGACCTATGTTCTTTAGTTCATTGTCGTTACTTCTCTGTGTGTAAACTTGCACGCCTTCGCCGAGCATGGCGAGGATGGAAATGGCAAGCTTGGTGGGGATGCCTTCGTCCTCCACCATTACGTCCGCGATATCACCATAGGTCATCGGAGTGACCAAACCAAGCATCTGACCGCCGATTGTTGTAGGTCGACCTACAACATCCTTGCCCTTAATCTGATTCCAGACAGTTCCAGGACCTGGAGCAAGCTTCCCTCGCAAATACTGTGAAACGAGATCGGGTTGACCAAACTTCGCCTGATCACCGCGTATGTCTGTTGTCTTGCCGCTGACGGAGGTCTTCTTACCCTGTATTGCACGGTTTAAGAAAACAAGCGGTTGCACCAGACCCGCGAGAGGGTCGATCACAATGTCGCCTTTTACAACTTTACCGAACTGTGAACTTAACATATTAAACGACAGATCAAAATCTTCGTCATCGCCCCATGCCAGTCCGTACATCATGTACGTTGACGCCATGCCGAGCAGGGTGCGACCATAGTGTCTAGCCAATATGTGCTTTCTGATTGCTGGTGAGCCTGCCCTCCACAGCGGCTGACCTGTCAGCATCTGTATGCGGCTCATCTGGAACCGTGGCGAGAATAAGCCCGCGTTCAACAACGCTGCGGACTGCTCGAATTGCCCCAACGAGCCACGACCCGTGAACACATTGGTGACATTAGCAATGCCGTCTAACTCAGCAGCAGTGGGTTCCGCGTTAGTCGAATACTGCATCACTCCCTTTGCCCCATTGAGCCGTATGCTGTTCAGGAATACATTGTAAGCTCGGTTGAAGTTCTTAGCGAGTGGGATGCGGTTAGCCCACTTGGACATGATCGCGTCTTCCTGCTGCATTTTCTTGCGCGTCCACTCTCGCTCGCGGTTCTTCACTGTCGATGAAACAGCACGCACATTCAACAGGCCCAGGATCACGATGAAGGCAATAATCGCGGGGACAACAAAGCTCGCGATCCGCACGATTGCCTTGACGCTGACCGGGCTGCCGCTGCGCTGCTCCGATTCCAGTATCAGATCGACGCGTAGGTTCATGTGTCTTCAAACGTTGCAAGTCCTGTTCCAATGGCAGCCGCGAAGCGGGTTTCCTGTCCCTTTAACCGCTCAGGCAGTTCCTCCGATTTGAAGCTGACCGATTCGAATGGGTTCCATGAGCCGACCTCGGTGCCGAGGGCCGATTCAATCTCCGAAATCCAGGCGCGTGAGTTCACAATGCCGCCGGAGATGAAGATCTTTTGCACGTTGCAGTTATGGCGGCGTTCGACGAAATCCCGCGAAATCGTCAACTGCTTGATGAACTGGTTTTGTGTGTCGCGGATGTGCTGACTCAGGTCGAACGAGCCGTCGGACATGACGCCTATGGCCGTGTCGCGATCCACGCCGAGCTTCTCCTCGATACGATTCAGGAGGATGTCCGAGCCGAAACTGAACCTGCGGATTAAGGAAAGCACGCCATCAACGAACATGGAGTAGTAGCTGTAACGCGCGCCGAAGTCGAGACAGCCGACGGCACCCTCATCATGCTCCATTGCCGGGCCGTGCATGAAAGCGGTCATCGCTGCCAATCCCGACGCTTCCACGGAGAAGGGGGCGGGCTGTCCGCTGGGGAAGAGTTCGCAGGCACGCCCTATGATCTCGTCGGGAACCGCCATGGCCAGTACACGCGTCTCATTCCGTGTCGATCCCTCGCCGATGATCTTGTAGCCAATGCGATACTTATCAGTATCTTCGAGGCCCATGTGGTTCACGACGTCACCGGCGACATCGTCGGGGTGGTTTCCCGGAATGTTCAGCAGTTTTACCACGGCTGCGTCGGTCGAGACGGATATCGAGACGTATCGCGCAACCAGCGACTTGGGAAGTTCCATTGGCGCGACTTCGGGTTCCTCATCTTCTTTGTCAGCGGATTCCGACGTCGCCGTGGCCTTTGCCGTCGACGGCTCAATATTGACTGCTGGCAGAATCTGCGCGTCCGAGACGACCGCGCCCTCCGGCGTTTTCTCCATTCGCACGGCCTTTACGGCCGTGCTGGCGACGTCGACGGCCAGGAGGTCTACGGGGCCACGTTTGATTCGCGCGAGTAACGCCCTGACTCCTCCCGCCGGAGAGTCTTCGTCGTCCGTGCCCGGCTTGAATAATTCTTTAATTGATTTCATTGCGTGGGCTACGCAAGTATGGTCAGCAATTTCTATGCACATCCAGATCGCCGGTCCCGCCCGACTCCCGGCTGTTGCTGTCTTTAGATGGGGACTTCGGGCACATTTTAAAGGCTATAGGGCAATTCTCGTGATAAGGGGCTCTCGAGGGTAGATGGCTAAATTTTTCTGCTGGCGGCGACATCTTGGATCTCCATTTATGAGAATAGCGCTATGGGCCGCGCGCCTGAAGGCCGATCTTTGCGTAGCAATTCTAGCGGTTCGGGATAGGACCACATGGGACCAAATCGGTCGATCGGCGGGGATAGACACCTGACCGCGACTCTTGATCCCGATACGCCATTGGAGCGGCATGATTTCATATCGGATCGTCGAAAATAGGGGGAAATCGACTTTCGTGAACACTATGGACACGCTAGATGTTGTGCAAGTTATAAATCGAAGCGCAAGATATTGTGTATTTAGCCGAATGTCGGACATAACGCAGCGATGTTGCTCGTATAGGGAGCTTGTGGCACGCAAAGAGCTTCGTTTCGCCAGCCTGCATCGGGTCCGAACGCTGTCAATGGCGGTGCTTCATCCGATGGTGCGTCCGTGGCGGCCCGCTGTGGACGCGAGTTGGCGGGGAGCATCTTCATCGCTCGTCCAGACATGTTACAACGTCTTTCGCCGCCGCCGATGGTGTGGCATGCCGTATGCTTGACGTAGCACGCGCCACGCCGGATAATAATAGACTTGTATAGAGGAGACACGCCGATGGCGGATCAGTCCAAGTTTTCCGAGACCATGCGGATCGATATCTCTCCCGATCTGCTCCGCGATCATACTTCGCCAGAGGGGAAACAGAGCGTTGTTGTCTCTCCCTCCGGGCGCCGCGAGCACCCCAGTCAGGACCAACGTCCTCCGGAATCGGAATACGAGGATTTGCTGCAGGCACTGTATGACGCGGCACTGGTGACAGGATTGGATGGCCGGATTCTTGGCGCAAATGTGCGCGCGGTCGATTTTCTGCAGCACGACCGATCGGTGCTGTGCGAGATGAGCGTGTTGGAGATCATATCCGGCGCGAGTCATGCTCTCATTGATACGCTTCTGGAGAACCTTCGCGACGAGCGATTCACCCTCATCCAGGCGTATTGCGTACGCAAGGACGGAAGCATCTTTGCGGCCGAAATAGCCGTCAACAAACTCAGTTTCGGCGAAGAGCGCCTTTGCTTCTTCATCAGGGATATTACCTTGCGGCGGCAGGCTGAAGAGATGCTGCGCACGGAACATAATGCGATTCAGAATGCGGGCAACGGTATCGCGATTACGGATCTGGATGGAAAAATCGAGTACCTGAATCCGGCGCTGCTGACGATGTGGAACAGTAGCGAGGCGGTCCAGTTGATGGGTACCAATATCCGGGACCTATGGGCTGACGCGATATCGGCCCAGGAGCTGATCGACCTGATCATGGCCGGCGATGGAGCCTGGACGAGCGAAATGACGCGTAGCGACACGGACGGATCATCAGGCGAGATGCAGGTATCGGCCGCCTGTAACCGGGACTCCGACAATAACCAGGTCGGAATGGTCTTCTCCTTTACGGACTTGAGCGATCGCAAGCGTGCGGAGGAAGCGGAGCGGGATGGCGAACGGAATCGAGTGATGCTCGAGAGCCTTGGCGCGGCCTGCCACCACCTTGGTCAGCCGGCAACGGTTCTGCTGGCGAACATGGGCTTGATCCAGAAGCATCTTGACGGCGTATCCAACAACGATCTCGCAGAAGTCGTCGACAGTAGCATGGAAGCGGCCGAGACGCTTGCCGGAATCCTACATAGGCTCAACTCGGTCAACGAGTATCGCACGACACAGTATCTCGAGGCCTCCGATTCCGGCGATGGAATGGAGAGCCGCATCCTCGATATCGGTAGCTGAACCATCGGGGCATTGCAGGCACCGCGCGATGTCGTCTCGGCGCGTATCATCCGGCGTGTAGTGTTCAAAACTCCGCCGGCGTCTGATGTTGGCCGTGGCATGCGGCGTACATTGAATCAGGAGGCCGCGCCGCACCATTGAGCAATGCCCTGCGCCTTGATCGGCCTCCGTTTGCAGCGAGCGGACTCTGCCTTCGCGGGCACAGTTCGACTGGTGAAATCTTTGCTAGAAACCGAGATCAGGCTGCCTTCTTGCAGTGATAGTGATCGAGCAGACCACAGAGCGACGCGTCGCAATGCACCTTGTCAGGCGCGACCGGTCGCTCCGGGTACGGAAAGTCAGCCGCCACGCCAGATGAAGCTCGTAACGTCAGACCCAGCCGCGTTGCAGCAGTACGCCGCGTTCCTGCGTGACCGCGCGCAGCACGCTGGGGTCGCATCAGCGGTGATCACCGTGCGGGCACTCGTTGCCCTCAACGGGCGTACCCTCGAGAGCCTTGCGGACCCGACCGGCGACCTTGCCAGGCTCGAACAGCGCTTGCTCGGCGCGAAAGACTGGGTAATTCCGCTGAAGTATTGATACAGTCCCCGCCGTGGTAAATCGGTTCATCTACTCCATTACCGTTTTTCTCGGCGCCTTCCTGCTCTTCCAGGTCCAGCCCATGTTGTCCAAGGCGCTGTTGCCGCATTTCGGCGGCAGCTATCTCGTCTGGGGCGGCTGCATGGTCTTCTACCAGGGCCTGCTATTGTTGGGCTATATCTACGCGCATTTCGTGCAGCGCTGGTTTGGCGTACGGGGCTACGCGCGCTGGCATTGGGTCGCTCTTGCTCTGCCGTTACTTTTTTTCCCGTTCGACTTTGCAGAGGTCGGACGCGGCACGGAGGATTGGCCGCTGGTCGGGGCCATCTTCTATCAACTCCTGCGTACGGTCAGCCTGCCGTTCCTGGCACTGTCGACCGTCAGTCTGATTCTGCAGCGTTGGTACCCGCTGGTCTTGCCCGGGCGCAGTCCGTACGTGCTCTACAGCGCGTCGAACCTGGGGTCCATGGCGGCCCTGCTGTCCTATCCTGTGCTGATCGAGCCGGCCCTGGATCTTCCGCAACAAGGCAGCATCTGGTGGGCGCTGTATGCCCTGTTGGTCGTCTTGCACCTGTTCTGCCGGCCGCGGGGGGCGACGGCGGAGGCCGAAAATATCGACGGACGACCCGCGACGCCCGTGTCGCGCGGCCGCATGACGACATGGATGCTGCTCAGTGCCGCCGGCAGCGCCACGTCTTTGTCGGTTACGAACGTGGTGACCTTTGACCTGGCATCCGTCCCGTTCCTCTGGATTCTTCCACTGAGCGTCTACCTGTTGACCTTCGTGCTCGTCTTTCGCGAACGGATGTGGTGTCCGCGCTGGATGTCCCAGGCACTGATCGTGGCGATCGCCGTCGGCGTCGTTACGACCTTTCAGTCGAAGTTGCGATTGAGCCTGCCCGGGCCGGCACTGCTGATCGTGCAGATGCTCGTACTGTTCGTCGTTTGCCTTAACTGCCATGCCGAACTCGTGCGCCGCCGTCCGGACGACGACCGGCAATTAACGACGTTCTATATTGTCATGGCTCTCGGCGGATTCCTGGGTAGCTTACTGGTCAGTTGGGTCGTTCCGCTGGTCAGCACCACGTTGCTGGAGTATCCGATCGCATTGGTCCTGGTTGCCCTGGCCTTTGCCGTTGCCGGCACTTCCGTGACATCGACCGCCTCACGCAGGCTCTCGACGGTGTCATTCGTGTCGTGGGCGGCGGTCGGAGCGCTTGCCGTGACAGGATTACCGTGGTTGCTCGCGCGTCGGTTGGCCATGCCGGTCGAAGCCGTTTTCAGCATCTGCGCCCTGCCGCTCATGTTTTGCCTGTTACGGATCGCTATCTCCGCAAGGGTGCTGGCCGGCGGTCTGGCCGTGGTCTTCGTCGCGATGTCCGCGACCGATACGCTCGTGAGCGGCGACGAGGTGGTGCATCGCCGTCGCAACTACTACGGCATCTATCACGTCTTCGATCAGGACGGCCAACGGTTCCTGCAGCACGGCACCACGGCTCACGGGCGCCAGTATCTCGATCCGGAACGCGCACGTACGCCCATCTCGTACTATCATCCCGTAACACCCTCCGCGCGCGTGCTCTCTTCCGGTGTCGCCCGTTTTGAAAACATCGGGATGATCGGCCTGGGACCCGGAGCGCTCGCCTGCTACGCCGGCCCGGGGAGCAGGTTTACGATTTACGAGCTCGATCCGGATAACCTTCCGATCGCACGGAAATACTTCACCTACCTCGACGTCGCCGAGGCCAATGGGACCCGTCTCGCTTTCAAGTTCGGAGACGGCCGGATCAATCTGCGCGATGTCGCGCGCGGCACCTACGATCTTTTTGTGCTGGACGCCTTTAACAGTGGCTCGATCCCGGTTCACCTGCTTACGGTGGAGGCACTAAGCGAGTATTTCCGCGTGCTGCGGCCGGATGGCCTGTTGCTGCTGCACGTGTCGAACAAGGTGCTCGATCTTGTGCCGGTGATCGAAAGCGGTGTGCGCTCGCTGGGGCGCACCGTCTGCGTCAACGAATACTTCCATGACGAACGCATCCCCGATGCGGATCACACCCTCTGGATGGCCGTTACGACGGATGCCGCCCTGCTCGAAGTCCTGAAGAAAGATCTCGGCTGGACGGCTCGCGATACACCCGAGAAGAAGCTTCCCGCGCCGTGGACGGACCAGTACTCGAATCTGCTCAGCGCCCTGTTCTAAGACGATAAGACAGTATATACTATCTGCAGCTCACGGGAAATGGGCCGTTCGGATTTCGGGCGGAAGAAGAGCCGTCTCCGTCTCGACGGCTCGAATGAGGGCAGTGTGCCGGCTGGCCTTGACGAAGAGGGTTGCAATCGAATCGCCAAAGATCGCGATCCAGTCTTCGCGCTCAAGCATGCGCCGGTAGACCGGATTCCCGCGATGAATGACCACGAGGTCGGTCGGGTAATCGTCGATTGCCCGGGCCCAATCAGGCCCCAGATACAAGAAGTTGAAGTAGTCCTCGATGCTTTGGACCCCGTAGGCGGACCGGTAACGGCCGTCGAGAAAAACGTGGCAGGCTGGGTGCAGGTGCCAGATGGCGTACTCGGCCCAGTCGAAGAAGACTAACGCGTTGCCCGCCACGTCGTTCATCTTCAAGAATTGAATCACCGCCGTCGGAAAGCGGTCCTGGTCGATTTCGATCTCGAGCGGATCGACTTTATTCTTGGTCCATGCTGTCCAGGCGGAGCCGAACATGAACACGGCCATCAGGGCGGCCAGCAAGCCGCGCGGTATCTGCCGGGTGATCCGTTGCAGGGATGCGCCGGCCAGACGTTCGACATGTGGCGCCACGACGAAGCCTGCGGTGATGGCAAACAGGGGAATGTTGCGGCGCATCGAGAGCCCGGCGGCAAGCCAGAGCACGAGCAGGATCAGCCAGCGCAGGCCGCGCGGCGCCGGGCTAAAAATCAGGGCTACGCTGCTGACCAGGACGAGCACGATGAAGTCGACATGCTCGTAGAAGTGCTGTGCCGGGTTGAAGGGGCCCCACTCGCTGAGGTAGGGTCGCATCTTGGCCGCGGATTGGAACATGAACTCCCAGAGGTGCGGGCCGTAGGGATTGACGAAGGTCAGAGCAATGAAGGCTCCCGCCGAGATGAACGCGTCACGCGCGGGAACCCCGCGCGTAGCGGACGGACCGCGCAGTGAAAAGACGCCGTGGATCAAGAGCAGCAGGAGTCCGATGAAATACGCGCCGTGCAGGTTGGCCCAGATCCAGCCCAGCAGGGGCAGCACGATACAGGTCGCAATCGACGACATCGGGCGGAACATCAGGATATAGACAAAGCTGGCGTACAAGACGTACGTAAACAAATGCGGCCGCGTCGAAAACCCGTACCCAATCGTGGAGAGAATCAGTAACAGCAATAGGTAGCGAACGGCGCCACTTACGCCCGCCCGCCGCATGGCCGCGTGCATAATCGCCAGCAAGGCGAACCCCAACAATACCTTCAGCGCGAGCAGGCCGCGGTTACCGGCCAGCGCATGCGCGCCGTAGAGCAGGTATTCGGCGCCCCACTCGTGGTTGATCCACGCCGATTCTTTCTCCGTATAGGAGTACGTGTTCGTGTAGTGGTAACCGTCCTGCCACGGCAGCGCCCGAACGAAGCCGACATTGCCCCAGAGATCGACATCGGCCTTGTTGTCAGCGAACACCAGAAGCGCGAAGGTGACCAGCGACAGGGTCGCGAGGATGTGGACGAGTTTGGTCATCCGAATGTGGTAGACCTTATCGATTCCCGCCTTTGTCCGCAAAGCTTTCACGCCGCCGAGTGCCGTGACTGGCGACTCGACATCTCGCGTGCCGCCGCGCAGACTCAGAATGCCGCCGGGATCGAACCGTGAAGCAACGCTACACCAAAGATGTCCTGCTCTTTGCTGCAGGAAAAGGGCTGGTCGGCCTGGTGTTCTTTGGCTATCTCGCGGCGTCGGCGCATTTGCTCGCGAAAGAAGATTTCAGTTTATTCCAGTCGCTGATGGGATTGCATGGCATCGTCATGATGATTGGCCTGCCGCTCAACATCAGCGCCATGCACCTGGTTGCCGCGGCCGCTGACACGCACCGCCGGGCGACGCTTGGTGCCGTGTTGCGCCTGGCCTTCATCTGCGCGCTGATTGTTGCCGGAACACTGCTGGTGTTGACGCCGTTCCTGACCGCGCGATTGCATGCTCAGACCGTAAGGCCGGTTCTCTGCCTTGCCGCGTTGGCGCCGGTGAACATTCTGCTGGTCGTCTTTCACGGTGGCTTGCAGGGGCGTAATCGTTACGGTGCATTTTCATCGGCACGAATCGTCGAGGCGGCCATCGTTTGTTCCGCCGGCGTGGCGTTGATGCTTGCCGGGATGCGGGTTGCCGGCGCTCTGGGTGGTTACCTGGTGGGCATGACGGTTCTCTGTTTCTATTTTGGTGCGCGGCGAGACCTGTATGACACGGGCGGTTCAGCGGGGGCCGTGCGTCACGAGATGCGGGTCCTCATCCGGCCGTTGCTGGTTTCCGGTGTGCTGCTCGTGATCAGTAACCTGCCTATGCTGATTGCACGGGCACGGCTGCCGCCCGGCGCTGCATCGGATTACGCCACGCTGTTCGTGTTGCGCTACGGTGTTCTGGTTTTCGCTGAAGCCGTCGCATGGCCGCTTTACACGCGAATCGTTGCGGGTGAAGAGGAGCCCGGCATGCTCCGAACCGGTCTGCGCCTGGTTGCCCTGCTTGGCATCGCCTTTATCGCGCTCGGACTGTTGCAGCCAGCAGTCCTGTTTCGCCTTGTCTTCGGTGAAGCGTTCGCGACCGCGGCCGCGCATATGACAGGCTACGGCGTCTTCATGTTGCTCTATATGCTGGCGATGGTGATGCTCTATTGCCGTGCGGCGCGCGGGAACCTTTCGTCGTGGGCGATCGTGCTTCCCGTTATCGTGATCGCGGGCCTCTTGGTCATACCCGATATCAGCCCCGACCGTATCATCGCAGCCCAGTCGCTCGCATCAGCGGTTTGTCTCGGCGCGGCCACGTTCGGGGGCCGGCGCGCCTGATCGGTTGGTCGCAGGCGACGCGGCGACCTGCTCCAGGTCGAAGATTACGTACGCGCCGTCGCGGTAGATGGGGGGTATCCCTGCCAGTTCAGCGTTGACGCCGCGAACATCAAAGATGGCATAGTCTACGCCCTCCGTGTGATACAGGCCGGCCAACTGCTGGATGCCCAGCCGGTAGTATCCCGATTCATCGAGGTCGTGTCGGCCCCTTACGCGAACGCCGAGCGACAGCAACCGCCGATGACCGGCCGCATAGACCGCCGTATCGAAGGAGAGCTGGTTGATGTCGTGCATGGTGATATAGACGCTGCGTTGCGACTTCAGGCGGAAGCCCGAGAAGCGGTGGAAGACGGGTGGTACGGCGACCATGGAACCGCGCGGCGCATTCGAGCGTATCCATAGCGCGGCGCCGCGAATGCTGCGCGTCGGTTCGGTGAAGCGAATACGCTGCGCCAGTTCGGCGATGGATACAGGGGCGAATCGAGCCAATCCCGGCATCCACGTAAATTCGCAGAGTACGCGCAGCAGCATCACGGCGAGCAGGAAAGCGACCGGTTTGCGGATGGTCGTTTGCGCGGGTGGTGCGATCGGCCGCACACGGGCAAGCGCTGCGCTGGCCAACGCAAACGCGAGCGCCGATACGCACATGGCGACAACACTGAACAGATCAATCCGCGGCGGCAACCCGTGCTCTTCGGAGGACAGGACCCCCAGAAAGAGCGCCAGGACGGTGAATCCGATCGTCCCTCCCGCGCCGGCAATAACGCGCTGCCAGCGTCGCGACGACGCGGACCACAACAAGGCGGCATACGTTATGAGCCCGATACCGGCCGCCGCGCGCACGTACGGGGTGAAGGCCGCCAGCACAAAGCCGCACGCAATCGAGTAGCGAAAAGCCGCGTGGTTCCGGGAGTGGACTTGCTCGCGCCACCAGGCGAAACACCCGGACGTGACCACCACGATCATGAGCGGCTTGGTGATGTATGTGGCGCGAAACAGAAACGCGAGAAGGAGCGATTTGACCTGAACCGTATATAGGTTGAGCGCATAGATAGCCATGGCCGCGATCATGGCGAAGATAATGGCCGCCGTCTGACGCCGATGATCGGCGCGGAGGTAGCGCGCGAAGAAGACGATTCCCGCCAGGTTAATGAAGACCCAGGCATAGCCCTCGTGCCAGTGGTCTTCCGGGTATGCGTGCCATGCGTAGATGCGGAAGATGTCGATGAAGGAATCGGTCGATGATCCGCTCGCTCCGATGCCGAAGTTATCGGGCAGTGCGATGAGGATGCTGATCGCGTTCGGGGCGCAGAGCAATCCCGTGATCGCGAGCCATGTCAGGCGCTTTCGCATGGGCGTGCCCACAGCGCCAAACAAGAGCGCGGCCGTGGATGCCAGCAGGGCCAGCAGGCCCGTGTAGGGATGAACATAAAATGTAACGGCGCCGAGTATGAGCCCCATGAGATAACGGCGTTGAAAAATGCAGACCAGGCCGAACAGAACGATCGGGATTGCCACATGGGAAGTGACCATGCCGTTCTGCGGAACGTTTGACCAGTGCAGCGCGCCGCGCAGGTAGCGCATGGCTGCGATGAGGCCTACGCAGACCGCACTCACGACGAGAGACCCGGAGACGACGTGCGCGAGGCGAAAGACACCGTAAAAGGTCGCGATGAGAAGCAGCAGGTACAGCACGAACCACAGAGCCTCTACGTCGTGACCGGCGGAATAAAGCCGGCCCGCCAGCCGATACAGATGAAAGGGCACGCGCTTTCCGGATTGCACGAGCAGGTCGTTCTCGGCGTGTAGCCCCGGCTCAGCCAGCTCCAGCGCGATTGGAAACGCAACGTCCAGATCGCCGGGATTGGGGATGCCGGAAACGAACAGGCAGAAATAGGCTGCCGCGAGCACGGCGATAATGGATCCGCAAATCGCCGGCGAGGCCGTGACCGATTGATCGCCGTTGGTACCGGACGGCGACATCAGGCGGCCATTTTCTGCATGACACGATTCAGGCAGAGCAGCCTGAATCGCATGTTGGGTGTCAGCTGTTCAGCGACGCCGCGATAGGCGTCGCGCACCTCGCGGAAGTTGTAAAGCTCGCCGTTGTAAACGCCCGTAAAGCGGGCGCTCGTGTCGGACATCGGTTGATGACCTGCCGGGGAGAGGTCCAGGCTGACGTGCTCGTCGAAGAACGCACCCTCGTCGTCAGGGCCGCGGTGCCGAAGCGATTCGTTCATCGATCGCGCCAACGGTTCGTCGGGCCAATTGAAACCGCTTATTCCGCACATGTTGAATGGGGCAACCCCGTGGGGCTGGCGTGCAGATCGTGGAGGCCGACCTGCAGAGGCGTTGACGAAGACATCGGGAGAATCGTGACCACGGCATCGGCAGAATAGGTCCGCCCCGACCAACAGACAACCCGAATCGATCCGACCGTAATTGCTCGACTTCGGGCAGGTCCGCCACTAGCTTTGATTGGCGCTATGAAAGTACCTTTCGTTGATCTTCCCTCCCAGTTCCAGGCGCTCCGTTCCGAGTTGGAGGCCGCTCTAGCGCCGATCTACGAGACGTGTGATTTCACTCTAGGCGGTGCGGTCGGACGATTCGAAACGTCGTTCGCTGCATACCTCGGAGCGCAACATTGCGTCGGCGTCGCGAATGGGACCGATGCGATCCAACTCGCCTTGCGTGCCCTCGATATTGGTCCGGGCGACGAGGTCATCACAACCGCGAACACGTTTGTCGCGACGGTGACCGCAATCTACCAGAGTGGCGCCCGTACCGTTCTCGTCGATTGCGACCCGATCAGTTACAACATCGATATTGAGCAACTCCGCGCGGCCATTACACCGCGTACACGTGCCATCGTTCCGGTTCATCTCTACGGACAGCCGGCGGACATGGATGCCGTCCTTGGGGTCGCGCGCGACCACGGGTTGCGTGTCGTGGAAGATGCTGCGCAGGCCCACGGCGCGTACCATGGCGACCAGGCGGCGGGCACGCTGGGCGATCTCGGTTGCTTCAGTTTTTATCCCGGTAAGAACCTTGGCGGTTCCGGCGACGGCGGCGCGGTGATTACCAACGACGGCACCCTGGCCGAAAAATTACGGTCGCTTCGCATTTATGGCGTCGGCGAACCATTCCAATACGCCCTGAAGGGCATCAATAGCCGACTCGACACGGTGCAGGCGGCCGTGCTGGGCGTGAAGCTGCCCTATTTGGATGACTGGAATCGCAAACGATTCGCGCATGCGGCGACGTATGCCGACCGACTGGCGGGACTCGTCAAGACGCCGGGCATCGTCAATCGCGCCACAGAGGGCAGACTGCCACACGTCTTCCATCTCTACGTAATTTGTGCGAACGATCGAGATCGCGTCGCGGCGGAACTGGCCGAACGCGGCGTGGCCACCGGAAAACACTATCCGGTTCCGATTCACATGCAGCCCGCGTACCAGGACCTGGGTTACGCACAGGGCGCCTTCCCCGCGGTGGAATCGTATGCGGCCGAGCTGCTCAGTCTGCCGATGGCAGCCGAGTTGAGCGACGACCAGGTTCGTTACGTTTGCGACAGCCTGGCGGCCATCATTTAGCCGTTTAGTCCCGCGGAATATCGGCCAGGGCCGTAACGTGGGTGTTCAACTCGGCCATGACGCGCGTTTGCCTGTAGTGGGTCAGCACGTGTCGCCGCGCGTTGCTGCATCGGCGCGCGTAATCGTTCTCGTTTCGCATGGCGTCCAGAATCGCGGCACCGAAGGATGCGTAGTCGTGGGGCGCAAAGAAGTATCCGCAGTCGGCCGCGTCGAGCACGGTTCGCAGTTCACCCGATACATTCGTCAGGATCGGCCGCTCGAAATACATGTATTCAAATGTTTTCGATGGAAGGGCGCCCTGGAAAAGGGGAGTGTCCTGAAGCGACACGATACAGAGTGAGGATTTCTGGATAACGTCGTACGTCTGTTCGCGTGGAATCCAGCCCTCGAATCGTACGTTGGAGAGTTTCTGGTCGGATGCCGCGGCCATCATTTGGGAGCGTGCCTCCCCGTCCCCGACGAAGAGGAGACGAACGCTTCTGAGCTGTGGATCTTCTTCTGACTGCAATGCTGCAGCGAACGTTATGAATTGCATCAGGTCCTGCGCAAAACTGTGGTTGCCGGCATAAAGGAGCGTGAACGTATTGGGTTCCGGCTGGATATCTGACGGCGCCGAGTTGAGTTCGTCGGGTATTCCGTTAGGCAGGAAGTGTACCGGCGTCGGCCCTGCGGCGTCTTCCGCCAGGTAGGCGGCGATGTAATTCCGGATCCCGTCGGTCGCCGTCGTTATGGCATCCGCCCGACGGTAGGCCTTGCGTTCCATGCGTTCAAGGATCTTGATGCTTGGCGCATCCCGCCTGACGTGCCCAATTTCGTACAGCGATCGCGGCCAAACGTCACGCACGTCCACAATCAGGCGTCGGGCGCGAAGACAGCGGATCCAGCGCGCGGCCGGCGTCACGAACAGGGGAGGGGTGGACACGATCAGCGTATCAAGTCTTGGAATGAGGAATGGCGCGAAGCATGCGCTAACCATGAAGGAGAGGTAATTCATCATGCGCCGGATGAGTCCGCTGTTCGCCGTTGCGAGTTCATACGTTCGGACGACGTTGACGCGCTCGATCGTCTCGCGCGCGAACAGGCGGAATCGATAGCGTGGCGGCTTAACGCCGTCCGGATAATTTGGCATTCCGGTAATGACCGTAACCGAATGGCCGTGCCGCGCCAGTCCGGTCGCGAAGGCTGCCATGCGATTGGCACAGGCGTTATCTATGGGCGAATAATACTGCGCTAGAATGCCGATCTTCATGCCGACCCGCAGGTTCAGTGCGACGAGGGGCCGTCCT
This sequence comes from uncultured Verrucomicrobiota bacterium, assembly GCA_913047795.1. Taxonomy (GTDB): domain Bacteria; phylum Verrucomicrobiota; class Kiritimatiellia; order CAJWTS01; family CAJWTS01; genus CAJWTS01. Next base: position 15,463 of record CAJWTS010000031.1, read on the forward strand.
CGGTGGCCTGCAGGACCGCGAGGCGCTGGGTGAGGCGCCGAATTTCGCGCCGATGCCGTGAGATAACGAGTGAAAACTGCAGACACATCAGAAGGATGACGAAATGCGCGAGAAGGAACAGCGTCGTCGTCTGCGTTTTCGAACCGATCAGGTGTGAGAGCATGACCAGCCAGTCGTATCGGATCACCACGAGGATCGTGGCCAGTCCGACTCCAAGCCAGATCCAGCAGTAGGTGATATCCAGCTTGCCCGTCTGGACGAGGCGGACGATCAGGGCCATCAGCAGTATGCTCATGACCAGCGAGGCAATCATTTGTTCAGGCGTTATGTACATGGGATATCTCCTTCATTAGTCGGCGCCGGTTGAGGACCACAATGAACAGCGACAGCAGCATCTTGACGACGTAATACAACGAGCTGAAAGCCGTGTGCATCGACTGGCCGTGTGCGCGTTCGCGCATCTCCACCGGGGCTTCGAGGATACGCAGGCCGGCGATGTGCGCTGTGAGCAGGATATCCGCGTCGGGATAGTCGCTCGGAAAGAGCCCGCGCGTATACAGATCAAGGGCCCTTGCGCCCAGCGCCTGGAATCCGGAGGTCGGATCGGTGAATCGCCGCCGCGTTGACGCGCGAACCAGCCATGCGAAAAATCGCTGGCCCGCGCGGCGCGCGAACGACGTAGGCAAGGGGTTCGTCGTGTCAAGATAACGCGACCCGATCACCAGGTCGGCCAAATCATCCCTGATCGGCTGCAGGATCGTGGGCAGCTCTGTTGCCAGGTGTTGGCCGTCACCATCCATCTGCAGGACAATATCGAAACCGTTGGTCAGCGCGTAATGGTATCCCGTCTGCAACGCTGCACCGTAACCCAGATTCACCTCGTGCGGAAGGACCCGCGCGCCCGCCGCCGCGGCTTCCTCCGCCGTGCGATCCGACGATTCGTCGTCAATGACCGCGATCGTTGCGTGCGGCAGCGAATGCCTAATGTCTGCGATGACGTTACCAATCCGCGACTGCTCGTTTCTGCAGGGGATAATAATTAGAATGCGGTCTGATCGTACGGCGCACATAATGAAGTTTACACACTGAAACCATAGGTTTACGGTTTTTTTCATGTCAAAGCAAATACCAGCCGATCCCGGCGACGGTGGGCCGCGACCCGCACGGGCGGCTTCGCCGTCGCGTGGCAATGCATTCGCGGCTCTTTTCCCGGTTCTCATTGCCGGATGCGTGATCGCCGCGTATGCCAATAGCCTCCGTGGGCCATTCGTTTTTGACGATTACCCGTCGATCGTACAAAACGAGAGGCTTCGTCATATCTGGCCCCCCTGGGAGACCGGCCAAAGTCCACACCGCATCGTCGTCGCGTTCACCTTCGCGGTTAACCACGCGCTGGGGCGATTGGATGTGCGCGGATATCATATTACGAATCTGCTGATTCACATCGCTACGGCGCTGGCCTTGTTCGGCGTGGTGCGCCGGACCCTGCGCGGGTCCCGGCTTAACGCCGCGTTCGGTCGGCCCGCCGCCGGCCTCGCATTGGCCGTGGCCGTGCTCTGGGGCGTGCATCCCCTGACCACGCAGGCCGTGACGTATGTCGCCCAGCGTTACGAGTCCGCGATGGCGCTGTTTTTCCTGCTGACGCTGCTCTGCTTTATTCGCGGAACACAGGGCAACCGTTGGTGGTACGTGGTTGCGCTGTTGGCCTCCAGCCTGGGCATGTGCTCCAAGCGCATCATGATGACCGCCCCGGTCATTATACTCGTATACGATGCTGTGTTCGTCGCGGGCGCCTGGCGCGAAATCTACAAGCGTCGCCTCGGGGTGCATCTCGGTCTTTTTGCGACGATACTCGTTCCCTTTGCTCTGGCGCCGCTTGTGCCGCCGGAAGGGGACGGTGTTGCACAGGCGGGCGGAGCGCTCGGTTTGACGCCGCTGACGTACGCACTGACGCAGTTGGGCGTTGTTGCGCACTACCTGCGTCTGACCGTCTGGCCTCTGAATCAATGTTTCGACTATGCGTGGCCGGTGGCCCGGAGCTTCCGCGATGTTTGGCTACCGGCGCTGATCGTCGGGCCCCTGGTGATGGCGACAGTAGTCGCGCTGTTTCGGCGGCCCGCCGTTGGCTTTCTCGGTTTCTGGCTTTTCGGCATTCTGGCGCCGACGTCAACAATTCTACCCATCGATGACTTTGCCGTGGAGCACCGGATGTACTTGCCGTTGATGGCGGTTGTGGCGGCGGTCGTCCTGGCGGGATTCATTATGTTGCACCGACGTCCCAGGGGCCGGCCGGCCCCGCCCTACGGCGTTGTGATCGTCCTGGTACTGACGCTGGCGCTCGGCACGTTGACCCACCGGCGCAATGCGGTCTATCGATCGGACATCAGCCTGTGGCAGGATGTGGTGACTCGGCGTCCCGGCAACCTGCGTGCGCACGCCGCCCTGGGCGAAGCACTGGCACGTGCGCGGCGGGCGCCGGAGGCGATCGAGCGCCTGGAAATCAGCGTGCGTATGTTGCCTGACCTCACCGGGATCGTCTACCGGCTTGAAGATCGGGGCGTGCACGATTACGCCACGCGCCACGCCATTACGCGACATATCAAGACGTACGGACTCCTGGGCGATACCTACATGCTGATCGGGTCGTATAGGGATGCGCTGCAGCGATACCGCCATGCACTACGCGTCTACCCGGGCTACCTGCCGGCGCGGATCAGCGCCGGCATCGCCCTGCAGCGGCTGGGACGGGTGTCCGAGGCCATCACGGAATATCGCGCGGCGCTGGCCGTCGATCGGAACCAGTCGGCTGTGCACCGTCGCCTGGCCGGCGCGCTCGTGGAGCAGGGAACGTACCGGAAGGCGTACGACCACTTTACGCGGACCATCGAACTCGACCCGCGCGACCTGGGCGCGCGCCGGGAGTTGGCGATGCTACTTGCCGCAGCGCCCGGCGATGATCTGCGCGATCCGAAGCGGGCGTTGGGTCTCGCCCGGCAGGTCTACGAAACATCGGGGCGCAAAGATGACCGCGCGCTCGAGGTGCTGGGCATCGCATTAGCGGCCGGGGGCGAATTCGAGCAGGCGCTCGAGCATGCGGCGGAGGCCTTGCGCATCAAGGAGGAGCGCCTGGTGGATACGCGCCCGGTCTGGCAGCAGATCGCCTTGTACGAAGTTGGTCGCCCCTATCGATTGCCTGCGGACGCGTCACATTCCGGTACCGCCACGGCTGGCGGTCCGGAACTGTTGGATACCCCGGAGTGAGCACGGGGAGCCGTATGTCGGCCGTGGACCGATGGCTTACATCTGGGTTCATGATGGTGACGGTCGGGCGGGCACCGGCCCTCGTCCTGCTACCAGGTCGTCGTTCGCGGAGCCATCGCGCGCGGTGCGTCGGGCGACGCCTGGGGCCTGCGCTCGCACATCACGCCCGCAAACGTCCAACGCGGTGCTGCCGCGAGTTGTGCCGACCGAAACACAAGCGGATCACGTAACGCGAGAAGCCAGAACCTGCTCGTAGTAGGCGAGTTGCCGCTCGGCGATTCGGTCCCAAGTGTAATCCCGTGCCCAATCGCGCGCCTGTGTTCCAAGCCGCCTGCGCAACGCCTTGTCCTCGACGAGTCGTATCATCGCCGCGCCGAGGGCGGCCGCATCATCGACCGAAACGATCAAGCCGGTTTTCTCGTGTTGAACGATCTCAGCGAACCCGGAGATGTCCGTTCCGATCACGGGTTTTGCGCAGGCGGCGGCTTCCAGTCCCACCGTTGGCCAACCTTCGTAACGCGACGGCATGACGCAGAAGAGGCAGGTTCGCAGCAGATCAATCTTCCTGTTGCCCTCGACACGCCCGACCAGGTCGATACGGTTGGCGACATTCAACCGGTCGATCTCCCGGCGGAGGCCCGCCTCATCCTTGCCGCTGCCGGCTATGACAAGACGCACGTCGGGGTGCGTGCGCGACAGATAGACGAATGCTTCAAGCAACACATCTAAACCCTTCTGGTAGGTTTCCAGGCGACCGAGGAACAGGATATGCTTTTTTTCATCCACCGCCGCATTGAGCAGGGCCTGGTCGACCCCGTTGGGAATCGTCTCGATTGAGGCATCTGGATTGATCGCTGAAGAAATCTGCAGCGCGACATCGTGTGAATCCGTCAGGATATCGCGAAAGCCCCTGATGTTTAGAGGTTCCCAGCGATACGGCAAGTACCCGACCAGAGGATACTTGCGCAGGATGGCCTTGCCCACCAGATGATGCACGATTCCGATCACCGGACGGTCGCCATGGGCGTAAGATCGAACACAGGTGAACGGGGATGTGTCTTCGACAATGAGATCGAACTCGTCCCGCGCCACGAATTGCGCGGCCCGTGACGAATAGGCAAGACGGCTTGCAACGTACGAAGCTGACCGACCGGCGTACGCGATGCGGAACCCGGGAACGGGTTCGGAACCGTGTGCATCGGGATATCCGCCGGCGAGCATATCGATCTCGTGTCCGCTCCGCGCCAGTCGCCGATTGACTTCCAGGGCGCGAACGGCGCCGCCGCCGCCCAGCCATGGGTTTCCTGGATCGTCGTAGATGACGTGCCCAATTTTCATGCCGATTGCCCCGCTCGGTACGCGATACTATAGATCGTACGCGAAAAGAGTTTCGTGCCCGGGAGCGCGTTGAGGAAACTCAACCAGGGACAGCGGCGGAAAAGAAACATGAATGGCCAGAACCCGTAGTAGCTGACACCCTGAGCGTGGCGTGCCATGAGGCGGCGCAGTTCGCCGTAGGTTAATTCCGCGACGTGGGTCGGATCGCGCCGTTCGCCACTGACGCGACAGTGCAGCGCGTAAATGTTGCGATTCGGAGTAGAGCAAATCAGGCAACCGCCGGGTTTCAGGTGAGCGAACAGGCGCTTCAGCAAGGCGTCCTGATCGGCGACATGTTCAATGACTTCGAGCAGCGTGATTGTATCAAAGGAGTTCGGTTCGATGCCGATCGCGTCGATGTCCTCCACCGCTACGCCGTGCAGCGCCACCTGGCCGTGATCCTTGAAAACCGCGCGGGCTTTCTCCATCAGCCCCGCCGACGGTTCGAGCGCGACGACGTTCTCGATGGCCGGACACAGGGAAAGAATGAAGGCGAGTTTGCGCCCGTCCGCACAGCCGACGTCGAGCAGGCGGCCACGCGCGTGCTGCTGGAACGCCTTCTGAATGTTGACCGGGAATGGCATGCGCTGGTCGGGTGGGATGTAAACATCTTCGTAGCCGTCGTAGGTCTCGTATGTGCTCACCGGTTATTCCTCTATCGGGTTGGCGCGTTGAAGCTCGACAAAAGCGTCGTAGACGGTGCCGACCCCGAGATCTTCGAGGCATGATCGCTGCATGCAGTTTTGCAGGCCGGGGCTTGGCGCGAACGGATACCGGTAGCAGGCGGTACAGGGATGGTCGGGCGCGACGACACGGTGTTGCGGCCCGCTGGGGGCGGTGCGGGACGGATTCGTGGGGCCGAATATTCCCAGGGTCGGGACACCACAGAGGGCCGCCACGTGCATCAGACCACTGTCATTCGATACAAAATAGTCGCATCGGGCCACGACGGCGGTGGCATGCATGAGTGTTGCGTCCGTGCATATTTTCACCCGCCCGGCGAACGGGCGCGCAATGTTCTCGATGTACGCCCTTTCATCGGGCGCGCCGACGATAATGACGGAGCGCGTAGGGTCGGAGAGCAGGCGCTCGATCAGGCCCTGGAATCGATCCGGAGCCCAGCGCTTGTACGTCATATCGGGATAGGACGTCACGTGCATGCCCACGATGTTACCGTCCTGCAGCGACCAGTCTTCGAGAAGCGCATCGGCCGCGCGTCGATCTTCATCGCGCAGCGGCATCAGCAGATCGTCCGGTCGGGCGCGACTCTCGATCTCGCCGAGGAGCGGCGCCAGAAGTCGTCGGTTTTGTTCGATATCGTGCAGCGTATCGTCGGCGCGGACTTCCGTGTGCAGCAGCGCGTTCATGTTACGCCAGTGATATCGAGGGGCGTAGCGATGCGCCAACCGCCGGCGCGCGCCGATGAGAACCGCGAGCGCGGTGCAGGCCAGGCGATTCGACGGAAAGACGGTCAGCGAGACGTCGTAGCGTTGCGGGCGGAGTCGTAGCGCAGCGACGGCGGCCGCCATGGCGACGCCGGGGCGCATCGTTCGTTCGCGTCCGATCTGATAGACGTTGGTTATTTCGGGACAGGCCTCGAAGAATTCGCGTGCGGCGGCGGAGGCGCAGACGGCGTCGAGTTGCGCCTGCGGCAGGCGTCGCGCCAGTTCGCGCAGGGTCGGCAGGTAGAGAAGGGTATTGCCCAGCCCGGTGAGGGTCAATATCATCACTCTGCGGATATCGCCTGAACTGCGCCGCATGATCGTTAGAGGTGTGAGGTCACTTGAGCCGTGCTGCGTGCGCGTCCACCATGGACTCTACGAGGGCCGTGAACGAGATCCGGGGGTTCCATTTCAAGACGCGCTTTGCCTTGGCCGGGTTGGCAACCAGCGGACCGGTCTCCATCGGACGTACGAATCGCGGGTCCACCCGGACATGCTTCTTCCAGTCCTTGCCGGCGTACGTGAACGCGACTTCGCAGAGATCGCGGATGCTATGCGTCTCGCCGGTTCCGATCACAAAATCGTCGGGCTTTTTCTGCTGGAGCATGAGCCACATCGCCTCGACGAAGTCACGGGCGTGCCCCCAGTCGCGCTGCGAATCAAGGTTGCCCAGGGCCACTTTGCTATTCTTATAAATAGGCTCACCCTCTTCGTTCAAATGTTCGGATGTACGGATTCCGATCTTCGCACAGGCCGCCGCGTACGCCACTTTTTGGGTTACAAAACCCAGGCCCCGGCGCGGCGACTCATGATTAAAAAGGATACCACAGGCGACGAACATATCGTAGCTCGACCGGTAGATTCGCGCGATCTCATGCGCATAGAGCTTGGCCGCCGCATAAGGATTGGCGGGCCGATGCGGGGTCGTTTCGCTCTGCGGGGTTTCTTCCACCCGGCCGAACATTTCGCTGGAAGAAGCCTGATAGAAGTGCGTATCGGGTGCGACATCGCGTACGACATCGAGCACACGGTGTGCTCCGATTCCCGTTATCTCGGCGGTATGAATGGGCTGCTTGAACGACTCACCGGGCGCGGATTGCGAGGCCAGGTTGTAGACTTCGTGCGGGTCTGCGGCCTTAATCGCCACGGTGAGAGACACGGGGTCGAGCAGATCTCCACAGTCGAGTTTCAATCGATGCTGGATGTGCGCGATGTTTGGGAACAGCATGTGGCTGGACTTGCGCACGATGCCATAAACGTCGTAGCCCTTCTCCAATAGAAACTCGGCAAGGTAGGATCCGTCCTGACCCGTGATGCCCGTGATCAGCGCACGTTTCTTAGGCTGCGACCGCGCCTTTCGTGATGCCTCTTTTTGTTTGGGCATGCTTTTTCGAATTCTCCTTTCGATTCGTTCGCTATGCTTCGGGCGCGTTCGAAGGATTAGGAGCTATTCCGCGGCCTGTCAATCCTCGGATGCGAGTGACGCTATACAGCGCGATGAACTATGGCGTGGCCGACGTCGCGCGGTCGTCGGGAAAGGTGCCCAGGATGCGTTCTGCCAGGACGGACCAGGCATAGTTCGCATGCGCTGCCTCGGCGCGCGCCGTAAATGCGGCGAGCTCGGTCGCGTCCATCGCATCGACGCGATCGATTCCCTGCGTGAGTCCGTCGACGGTGCCGTCGACCACGAATCCCATTCCGGTATCGGCAAGTATCGCGGCCGTTTCCGTGCAGCGGGTCGCGATGATGGGGCGTTGCCACGACATGTAATCCATCAGCTTGATCGGCACGCAGAGATTGGTATAGGGCGTCACCTGTCGCGGAATAAGAAACGCCTTCACGCTGTCGAGTTCGCGGACAATCCCGTCACGATCCCATTCGACCCTCTCGAAATTGGAGGGCAGTGACCAATCGCCGATCGCATCCGTGTAGCGCTTCTGTCCGCACCACACGAATCGGGCGTTGGGACGTCGGCGCGCGGCTTCGACAAAGAGATCGACGCCGTTGGCGATTCCAGCGCTGCCTCCAACGAGCAGGAAGCGCCCGTCCACGGCCGGTGTCGAGGCGGCGGTGGCGTGCATGCCCGGTGGCAGGATGATGACGCGCGGGTCCCCGGCCGCGACCGCATCCGCGAGTCCGCGTGAGGGAAATCCAAGACGCGTCGCAACCGAGCGATAGACGGCAAGCGAGACGCGAAAAGCAAGATGCACGAAGAAGGCGCGCGGCCCACGATGTACCGCGAGATCGCGGAAAAGCGGATACGCGTCGCGGACGTATATGGTTATGTTCTTGGCGTGGCGCTTCAGTTTTCTGAGGGCGACGAGGTCCGCCAGGCCCGCGCTAGTGGAATGTGCCTCGACGTAGACGTCGTCGATCGTGCGCCAGTCACCGCTGCGCATGAGGCGCCGCAGTTCGCGTCGGCGCGCGCGCATGTCTCCCGCGACAAAAATGAGCGCGTCGCCCAACCGCTCCTCGAACGCCGATCGCAGCGCGCGAATTCGAACAACGGCGGCCTTGTTCTCCCGGTCGACGGGATACATCGCCAGAAAGAGCAGTCGCCGATTTCTATGGGGGCACGCGTCCATGATTTGGCATCCTTCTACGGCAGGCGGTCTTTCATGGGCGGGATTGAAGGCCAGTTTCCTGCATCTACGGCAGGACGTCAAGCGTGACGCCAGGGTGATTCGCCTCTTGTCATCACCGGAGCGCTGTGCCTACATTCGACAAGGATAAGCTCCTCGCCGGCATGAAGCTGATCATCCAGATTCCCTGCTACAACGAAGAACAGACGCTGCCGCTTGTCCTCAAGGATATCCCGCGCGAGATTCCCGGCATCGACATGATCGAGACGCAGATCATTGATGACGGCTGCACGGACCGCACGGTTGACGTTGCGGGGGAACAGGGCGTCAATCACGTTGTGAGTTACGTCGGCCACAAGGGACTGGCCGAGGCGTTCAAGCGCGGGCTGAGCTACGCGCTGGAACAGGACGCCGACATACTGGTGAATACGGATGGCGATAACCAGTATCCCTCGGCCGATATCCCGCGACTGATCGAGCCGATTCTGACCGGTGAAGCCGACATCGTCGTGGGTGACCGTAAGGTGCCGACAAACCCGCATTTCTCGTGGGTGAAGCGCTGCTTGCAGCGCTTGGGATCGCGTGTGACCTCGTATCTCGCCGGCGCGCCCGTCGCGGATGCCGTCAGCGGATTTCGCGCTTACAATCGTCAGGCCATGCTTGAGATCAATATCGTCTCCGAGTTCAGCTACGTCCTGGACACGACGGTCCAGGCGTCCAAGAAGAAGCTGATGATTCAGCACGTGCCGATCGATACCAATGCTCCGACGAGACCCTCGCGGCTGTTTCGAAATGTCTGGGAGCACATTAAGCGTTCGTCGGTGGACCTCGTGCGTGTCTATTCGTTGTACGAACCGTTCAAGGTTTTTATCGGGTTGGCGGCCATCTTCGTGCTGGTGGGGTTGTATCCGTTTCTGCGATTCGTGTATTTCGTGTTTCAGGATGGCGGCGCCGGACATATTCAGTCGCTCATATTCGGGACGATCTTCTTTATTATTGGATTCCAATTTCTAGGTCTCGGCATTCTTGGCGACCACATGCGGGTCAACCGGAAATTGATCGAAGAGGTTCTGCTACGAATGAAGCAGCGTGATCGGGATAAGCGCGATCATTGAAAAGACGGGCATCAGCCTTGTCGCGTTCAGCACGCATCGGGAGGTTGACCGCCGACGGGCTGACAGTTTTTGTCGTCGCCATGGTCTGCGTGATTTCGATCACCTATGTTGCCCGGCAGGAACTCTCCTTCGATGGCGCCCTGAACATGCAGGTGCCGCAGAATCTGCTGCGCAACGGGCGCTACGCGACATCCTATCCGGAGCCGCGTGACTTTCATCCTGCGATTCAGACCGGTCCCACAGTTCTGTTGCCCGCCGCTCTGTGCTTCGCGCTGTTCGGAGAGTCTTCCGCGACGGCGCAATTGCCGAACGCGTTGTACATGGCCGCTGCCGTTGTTCTGGTTGTCGCGCTCGGTCGGCGGTGGACCAACAGGTGGTACGCTATTCTGTTTCCCCTTTTTTTCCTGGCGACGCCTGATCTGTTTGACTATGGCCTTCGCGGTTATGGCGAGATCCCGGCGCTCGTGTACTTCCTCCTGGGGCTGTTTTTGTACGACCGGCTCGAGGCCGGGCATCGTTCCTCGCTTTGGCTGGGTGCCGCCTGTGGCCTCGCATGGGGGCTGGCTTATCTGACCAAGACGGTCATGCTGATTGCCGCGCCGGCGGTTTTCTGCACGGTGCTGCTCGATCTGACGGCGCGGCGCCGGGTGTCGTGGAAAGCTTATGCGATCATGCTCCTCGCGGCCGTGGCGACCGTGGGCCTGTTCGAAGCTTATAAATCCGTGCAGCTTGGTGCGCGCTACACGGGCTGGTGGCATCATGAGGCCGGCGCGATCATGTTGCATGCCGGCGTGTCCACGGGCATGAACGATACGGCAGGACTCTTGCCGAAGATTCGCACGCACCTGGCCGAGCTTGCCGTCATTACGGCCATGCCGCTGCATGTGCTGTTGCCCTTGCTGGTCCTGCCGTACGGCCTGGCACTTGCCGTCATTTTTGCCGCGCGCTTTGAGCGGCGCGTACCGTTGTCCAACGGAATGCTCATTATGCTGCTCACGGCCGGCACCTATTTCGCGTGGTGGCTGGCGCTGACGCCGACGTCGCGGGCCTGGAGCCGGCGTATCATGGACGGTTGGATCTTGCACGAGCTGGGATTGCTGACGGTGCTTTACGTTGCCATTCGGGAGCATGCGGCCGTGTTGCGAACACGGAACCGGTTGGTGCTGAACGGGATTGCGCCATGGATCATGCTCGCCGTGTTGGTCGCGGCCGCTGCCGGCGTTCACCTGCTTGGCGTGCGCCTGCTGAAAGTGCGTCGCGCGGATGCCGGGGCGGACCCGCAGCGTGCCTTGGCCGAAGTCGTCAGGCAGCTGCCGGATCAGGCCACGGTCTATGGCCTCGGCTGGTGGCAGGCGCCCGTCATCGCGTTCCTCAGCGGTCGGCCGCTGCGAGACATCGAGACGCAGGCTCCTGACGATTCCGATCCGGCTGCCGATCGTTTTCTGGTCATCGATCACGATGCCCATCGCTACATCGGAGATCGCGTGCAGGAACTCCTGGACCGTAGCGATCATCATCTCGTGGCGCGTGCCGGGCAGAATGCGCTCTATCGTATCGGACGGTTATATCGCTTTCCCTGGTTTCCGCAACCGGGTCCCGAGGACCGGGTGCTGGCCGGAGTGGATTTCAGCCGGATTCGTTATCCGCATATACGCGGATTTCGAGCCGATGAGCACGGGTACATGTGGGGCCGTCCGGGGGCCTCCGTGTTGTTGGCGTACGCGGGGCAGACCCGTTTGAGAGTGAGCCTGTGGATTCCGCCGCTAGCGGGCTATAGGAGTCCTGATCTCACCATGACCGCTGTGCTCGACCAGGTTCCGTTTGCACAACGACCGATCGAAGCCAACGGTGTTTTCGTCGCAGAGTTCGATATTCCGCCCGCTATGCGCAACGTGCATGGTCCCCGTGCCGTTGCCGTGACCCTGAACCATGCAGGCTATCGGCCCTCGCCGGACGCGGCACGGGTCAGCTGGATTTTTGTTGTCACCGAGATCGCATTCAAGGAATGAAGGCGACCGCGGATAGATGGATCATCGTCGGCCTCATCGGCTTGACCATAGTCGCCTTCTGCGGCGACGTGCAGTACCCCGGCGGGTCGCTGCGCAACGGCTTCACCATGTTCGACGACAATCTCTACGTCTACGAGAACGCGCACGTACGAACGGGCTTGAGCTGGTCCAACGTAAGCTGGGCCTTTCGCGAGTACCACGCCTACAATTGGCATCCCCTGACCTGGATCTCCCTGATGATCGACCGCGAGGTCTTCGGCATCGGCGCCTGGGGCTTTCACCTCACAAACGTTCTGCTGCACGTCGTGAACGTGATTCTTGTATTCTTGTTGTTCCAGCGCACGACTGGTAATCGCTTCCCAAGCGCGTTCGTTGCGATGCTGTTTGCCATTCATCCGATTCACGTTGAATCCGTGGCATGGATATCCGAGCGCAAAGACGTGCTTTCCGCATGCTTCTGGCTGCTGACGTCGCATGCCTACGTCTCGTACACAAGAAAACCGGCCGGTGCCGGCCGCGTCGGCTGCTACCTGCTGGTGGCATTGCTTTTCGCGCTGGGACTGACGGCGAAGCAGATGCTCGTCACCTTGCCGTTTGTCCTGTTTCTGATGGATTTTTGGCCACTGCGACGATTTCGCGGCCCGGGCTTGCGGTCCGTCTGGGTCGCCATTGCGGAGAAGATTCCCCTGCTGCTACTTGCGATTGGCGCCAGCCTTGTCGTGTTCGCCGTGCAGTCAAAGACGGGAGCGGTGAAATCGTTTGAAGAGTTCACGGTTGCCGGGCGGATGTGGAATGCGATCCATGCGTACGTTGCCTATCTTGGCATGTTTCTGTATCCGGTGCATCTGGCCGTGTTCTATCCACATCCCGAGGAGGCCCTGGGCCTGGCCGAGAAAGCAGGGAGCATCGGGGTTCTCGTGGCACTGACGTTTATTGGCCTGCGGCTGGCACGTACCCAGCCCTACGTCATTGTCGGATGGCTCTGGTTTGTGGGAACGCTCGTGCCGGTGATTGGATTGGTCCAGGTCGGGTTGCAGGCGCGTGCAGACCGCTACATGTATATTCCGAGTCTCGGTGTCAGCATCATGATCGCGTGGTGCCTGGCGGTACTGTGGGAACGCCGTCCTGCCGTGCGTCGTTGGTACGGTCCGCTCGCCGCGATACTGGTGCTGGTCTACACGGCCGGCACCTGGCGGCTCGTACGTGTCTGGCAAGATTCGGAGACGCTGTTCCGGCGCGCCGTTAACGCGGTCCCAGGCAACTATTGGGCATACTATAATTACGCCGTTGAGCTACAGGGGCAGGGGCGGCTGGAGGAAGCGATTCGGCATTATTTGCAGGCGATCTTCTTTAAGCGAAATTTTCACATGGCGTACTACAACCTCGGTACGGCCTGTCAGGCGGCAGGCGATCGTGATCAAGCCACACTGGCATATCACCGGGCTGTTGAACTTTTAGAGGGACTCGATTACGTCCACCCCAAGCACGCCCAGGCGCTAAACAACCTGGCGGTCATGCGCTTCGAGTCCGGTGACGCGCGTGGTGCCGGTAAGATCTATGCGCGCGCGCTAGATCTCGACCCCCGTCTACCGGCGGCACTCGTCGGACTCGGTCGCTCGCTGGAAGCGGAAGGGGACCGCGAAGGCGCGCGCCGCAATTACGAAGAAGCGCTGAGCGTTCAACCGGACTTCATTTACGCCCGGCGGGCCCTGGATGAGATGGATTCCGATGAATAAAAAAAGCGGCCCCCGTAAAACGAGGGCCGCTTTTTCTCTGCTATGAAAGGTCCTGTGCTACGGGAGCACATGCGACGTCGTTGTATTCGCGCAGGCCGCATTCACGCCGATGGCGTTGTACGTGTAGATGCTGCTGGCCGGGCAGGCGGGCAACTCTGAACCCTTGATATAGGTAGCGACTTCAGCGGTATCAATCGCGTCGCCATCGGCCTTGTTGTTGGCCATGGCCCACTGTTCCTTGCCAGATTCGATCTGACGCAGGTTGTTGATACATGCATTCTGCTGCGAGGTCGTACGCGACTTCATGAACGAAGGAATCGCGATAGCGGCCAGAAGACCGATAATTGCGACCACGATCATAATTTCTACGAGTGTGAACCCTTGTTTATGCTTCTTCATTTCTATTTCTCCTGTTTTTCTCGTTTTGTTCTTATATCCGGGATGTGAACCCGAGATTTTCGTCCGTCGGCAGTGTATTAAGCAGTCCGTGTGCCAAACCCCCAGTTGCGAATAGACTTTCTCAAAAGGGAGGAGTTTATTTTGCAGTATTATCATAATTGATTCTGTTGATCAGAGGGCATGCAGACAGGATATCATGCGCCCCTATATATGGTATTCACTCCACCACATAACCACCTATATATTGATAAATATGTAATTTTGATGTTCGTGAGTGCCGGATATAAAGAACGCCGCCAACTGTCATGTATGAGAATTCCTGCTTATCATAAATTAGAAATGAGAATGCTGTTTGATAAAATGAGAATCGTGTGATTTCGGTGCTATCCAACCGAATTATTGGACCTTCTTGATGTCTTCTACGGGTTCACACAATTAGGAGCGGCTCGGGGAGCTGTTCCTTACATTCTCCTGGCCGGGGGAGTTTCCAGGGATCACCGAACCGCTAAAGAGCACCATGACGCCGCGCGCGGATGATCCGCGGTCAGGATACGGCGAAGAAGAGCGCGCATGGACGGGCAATCAAGCGGAATTAGAGCTTCTCGTAAACGAAGAAGTCGGACAGCGACCCTTCTTCACTGTCCCCCTGGAAATCATGTCTATTGGGAATGTGCTGTATCAGCTCCCACGCGGAGGCATGCGCTTCGACCCACGTCGTGAATTTTCTGCGTTTTTCGTGAGATGCCTGCGGCGCGTCGTAGTCGGAGGAATAAATGACCACGAATCGGGGGGAAGATTCAAAGCACGTTGCCATGTGGCTATGGTAGACATCATCTTCGGGCAGGTGGTAGAGGACATCCAGCGAGAGTGTTAGCTGAGCGGGTTCTCCATGGTAGTCCTGGATCAGCGCAAATCGTTTAGTTTCGTCGCCGCGAAAGCATGCCTCACAGCGGGCGATCGCAGCGGGACTAACGTCAAGCCCGACGTAAGACGGCTAGGCGGCAAGTTTGAGCTGGGTTCCGTCCCCACAGCCGTACTCGATGACCGATGAAATCTCTTTCTCCGCCACAAAGGCGTTAAGGATACCCGCCTTGAATTCGGCGAGTTCGCGATAAGCGCCTGGGCCCGAATCGCAACCGCCGTCGTAGCGCCGATTCCAGTATGTCGCCGATCCGGGAAACGGTCGAATGCGCCGACCAAGGGCCCCGTATAGCCTGCCGATCAGTGAGCCTAGAATCGGGATGTGCTTAATCGTTTCTCTCATTGAGATACTGCGTCCACGAATCACCTGAGGCTTGCGCTAATCGTGTGCGTGGCTCTGGCCCTGCTGGATTTGACCCGCGAGGCCACGCCCTGAGTCCGAGTGACGGGACTGAGTTTCGCCCGTAGGCAACGGCCGTTAGTCATCGAGATCGGGAAGCTTGCGGTACAGTGTCGCAAGGCTGATCTTGAGCGTCTCCGCCGCGCGCTGTTTGTCTCCGCCCGTGGCTTCGAGTACGTGGCGCAGATATTCCTCCTCTTTATCACGGAGGAACTTCTTGAGTGATTTTGCCTGGCCACTGAACGCCATCAGGTCCGATAGCGCGCCTGAACCACCCTGTCGCGTTGCCTCCAGGATGCTCGGCGGAAGCGTGTCGACTCCGATCACGCTGTCCTTCGCGAAAGTGATGGCGTGCTTGATGACGTTTTCGAGCTCACGCACATTCCCAGGCCACTCGAACTGGGAGAACACGCTGCAGACCTGCGGGTCAAGCGTTGGCAGCTCAGCGTCTTCGCCGAGTTCCTTCTTCAAGATGTGGTAGACCAGCGGGAGAATATCTTCCTGGCGCTCGCGTAGCGGCGCAATATCGATGGGGATCACGCTGAGCCGGTAGTATAGATCCTCGCGGAACTCTTCCCTCTTGATCATCTCCTCGAGCTTAAGGTTCGTCGCGGCCAGCACGCGCACATCGACGGGGATATTCGAGTTGCCCCCGACGCGACGTACTTCCTTCTCCTGGAGGGCGCGCAAGAGTTTGGCTTGAATTGCGAGCGGCGTACCGCTGATTTCGTCAAGGAAGAGCGTTCCTCCGGCCGCCGCCTCAAAGAGCCCCTGCTTGTTGTTTGTTGCGCCGGAAAAGGAGCCTTTCATGTGGCCAAACATCTCGGACTCCAGGAGGCTCTCGGGTAGCGCGGCGCAGTTTACGGCGAGAAATTCCTCGTTTTTTCGACGGCTTGTCTCGTGGATGGCCCGTGCGACCAGTTCCTTGCCCGTCCCGCTTTCGCCATAGATCAGAACCGATGTGTCGGTGGGCGCCACGCGTTCGATCATGTCGCAAACCTGCTTCATCGCAGGGCTCTCGGCCACGATGTTGCTAAAACGGCAGCCGGTCTCCAGTTGTGCGCGTAGATCAATGTTTTCGGATCGCGCGCGCCTGTATTCAAGGGCGCGCTGCACGGTGATCAGCAGTTCGTCGACCTTAAACGGCTTGGTAACGTAATCGAAGGCGCCCAGTTTCAGCGCCTCGATCGCGGTTTCCACGGATCCGTAGGCGGTCAGCATGATGACCGCGACGTCCGGCTCCTCCTCGTGTATCGTCTGCAGGAGTTGCATGCCGTCGACCGGAGCCATGCGGATATCCGAAATCATCAGGTCGAACTCGTTCTCGGCGATGAGCGCTTTTGCCTGCTCGCCGTTTTCGGACGTAATGACGTCGTAACCCTCGGCCTTCAGCAACGTATCCAGAATGCTGATCGTCGTTTTATCATCTTCAACAAGTAGAATCTTGGCCATAGCGAAGGAGTTTCGGTCTCAGGGGTTGGAGTAAATCATACGTTCCCGCCGGCTCCGGGCGATGATCCGAGACAGGTCGCAGCACCGGTTTTCATTCCGAATCGGCTGCGGTCGTACTTTCTGTCTCATCCTGCTGACGCTTGCCGCATCGGATCCGATGGCAACATTACATCGAGACGATCTCACCCATCTTGAATATGGGCAAGAACATACCCACAAGAATTCCACCAACGATGACCCCCAGAAAGACCATGAGGAACGGTTCGATCATGGAAGTCAGGCCGGCCAGCATGGCGTCGATCTCGTCATCATAGAAATCCGCGATATTATCGAGCATTTCGTCAACTTTGCCGGTTTTTTCGCCGGCGGACAACATGCGCACGAGCAACATCGGGAACAACGTCTGCTCGAGCAGTGCGCTGGATAACGGTTCTCCACGTTCGACGACGTCCTTGGCGTTCAGGATGATCGATTCGGCAACACGATTGCCGGTGGATCCCGACACGATTTCAAGCGCGGTCAGGATCGGAACGCCGCTGTGCACGAGCTGCGCAAACGTCCTGGCGAATCGCGAGGAGGCAACTTTCGTGATCAATTCGCCGAAGACGGGAAGCCGCAACTTCAGGCGATCGAGTTGATATGCTCCCGCCGCCGTCGCTTTCCACCGCTTGAAAACGATCACGGTCACGATGATGACGGGGATCGCCATGGGGCCACCCGATCGCATACCCTCGCTCAGTCGCATGAGAAAAAGGGTCGGGCCCGGGAGCTTGGCTCCAAAATCCGCATACATGTCGGCGAAAACCGGCACAATGAACAGGATCATGCCCACCGCGATGGAGAGTGAAATGGTCAGCACGATGATCGGATAGGTCAGTGCGGATTTGATCTTGCGCCGCAGCTTGGCGCTGGCTTCCAGGAAGGACGCGATGCGCGCGATGACTTCCGCGAGCTGGCCGCCCGACTCACCGCCGCGCACCATGTTGACGTAGAGTGAGTCAAAGATGGAAGGATGTGCGCGTAGCGCTTCCGATAGGGAGGCGCCGTTCTCGATGCTGGCGCGAATTTTGGTAACGACGGCCTTAAAGTGAACATTGTCCTGTTGCTCTTCCAGGGCATTCAAGGCGGCGACAATGGGCATGCCCGCATTCAACATGGCCGACAGCTGACGCGAGAAACTGGGCAAGAGCGTGTTTACGATCTTCGCGGCACCCGGGACGGTGCGGGATTTCGTCGGTTTCGCCCGTTCAAGTCTGGCTTTGCTCCCGCCGTTCGCTTTCGCCTTCTTGAACGACTTCGGCGATGCAGATTTCGCGGGCTTCGCTGCCGTGGATTGGATGACAGGACTCATGCTGATTCGCTACGCAGGCTATTCTCCACCGGTTACTTCCAGCGCCCGTTCCAGAGACGTGACGCCTTCGCGCACCTTGATCAGACCGGCCTGCTTAAGCGAGATCATGCCGTTCTTCGCGGCTTCGATGCGAAGTTCCGCGCCATCCGCACCACGCATGATCGCGTCGCGCATCACGGCATTAACCGGCAGAACCTCCATCAATGCGCCGCGTCCCTTATATCCCATGTTGTTGCATTTGGGGCATCCAACACCTTCGTACACGGTTGCGTCATCGAAGAAATCGGGCTCAATGTGATTGATCTCCAGCACTTCCTTCGATATTTCGATGGGTTTCTTGCAGACCGGACAGAGCTTGCGGAACAGGCGTTGCGCTTGCGCCAGGACAAGCGATGACGAGAGCAGAAAGGGCTCGATGCCCATATCGGAGAGGCGTGTGCACGCGCCCGCGGCATCGTTGGTATGCAGCGTACTCAAGACAAGGTGACCGGTCAGCGCTGCCGAGACCGCAATCTCAGCGGTTTCATGGTCACGAATCTCGCCAACCATAACAACGTCCGGATCCTGGCGAAGGATGGACCGTAGGGCACCGGAAAAGGCCAGGCCAACCTTGGTGTTGATCTGCACCTGGTTGATCCCCTCCAGTTGATATTCGACAGGGTCTTCACACGTAACGATATTCACATCGGGCGTGTTGACCTGCTGGAGACAGGAGTACAACGTCGTCGTCTTACCGCTTCCCGTCGGGCCGGTGACCAGGATCATGCCGTGGGGCTGTTCGATGGCGTAATTCAAAGCCTTAAGCGCCACTTCGTCCAGGCCCAGCGCGTTGAGATTGGGCGCCAGGGATGTCTTGTCCAGTGTACGCATGACGGTTTTCTCGCCATGGACTGTAGGCAGGATACTCACGCGCAGATCAATCTCCTTGCCGAGTGCACGAATCTTGAAGCGTCCATCCTGCGGAATGCGTCGCTCCGCGATGTCCAAGTCCGACATGATTTTGACGCGGGATATCACGGCGGACTGGAGTTTCTTCGGCGGTCCGGGGCGTTCGATCAGTGCACCATCAACGCGATAACGGAGACGAACCGACCTCTCCATCGGCTCGATGTGAATATCGCTCGCGCCGGTTCGAATTGCCTCAACCAGCATCATATTGACCATACGAACGACCGGCGCCTCTTCAGCGCTCTCGAGCATCTGCTCGAGGCTTTCTTCGTCGCCGTCTTCCTGTCCCACCTCGACATCGCTATCAGCCGTCATCACCTCCTGCATGTCGATGCCCTCTGTCGCTTGCGCATATATTCGGCTGAGTGCGTCCGTGACATCCTGCTCCGACGCGACAAGGACAGTGATCTCGAGGCCCGTAATCGTCTGAAGCTCATCCATGGCGAGGATATCGAAGGGATCGGCAAGGGCCACGGTCAGCGTCTTGCCGGTCTTCGCGACAGGAACCATCTGGTGTTTCGTCAGGGTCTGTCGTGGTATCGAATCGATCAAGAGCGAATCGGGCGCGAAATGCCTGAGCGTAATCGGGGGCATGCTCAGGTATTCGGACAACACGAGCGTCATGTCCTCGCTGCTAACATAACCCTTCTCGACGAGATGGCGTTCCAGGCGAACATTATTCGTCTGAGCCTCGTCCTTCGCTTCCCGCAGGCTCTCCGTGTTCATATACTGGTTTTGAACCAGTATATCCGAGATTTTGCCTACGGACGTTTTGGATGTCTTAACTGCCATGCCCTGCCGTCTTGCCGGACTGCTTTTAGAGCAGTCCGGATGCCATTGTACGCATATCTGACGGCCACCGGTAATAATGGTCCAATAAACGCTAGGGAACAAGGCAGAATCCGCTGCACGAGGGAAATGTTACGACCACCTTGACGCACGCGACGATTAGCATTAATAAGAATAGCGGTTGTTTTCGCGCAGCCGCATAGATTATGGCAGACGAACAATTAGATGGCCCGGACGATGAAATTTGGAGCGCGATCCTGGCCTGTGAACAGATCCTGGAGGCGATGCCCACCGATCGACGTTCGCTTAGTACACTGACGTACGCTTACGCGAAGATCGGCGATCAGGTTCAGGCCAAGGAATACATGCTCCGATTGGCCGACGCGGTCATCGAGGACGAGGACACCAAGATGGCGCTCGAACTACTGCCGAAGATGCGTGCCATCGCGCCGGATGAGGAGGTTAAGGACCGCCTCGTCAAACTGTCCGCCCTCAGCCCCGAAGACGGCGGCGAAGTGGTCGAGATTATGGATGACACTCTGGAGGCGGACGAACCCGCTCCCGATAAACCGGGCGCACCGTCCCCTGAGGCAAGCGCTGCCCGTGTCGTCGTCAATCTCACGGGTGAGTTGGCCTTTGCATGGAAGCTTCAGGAGGCCGAGGAGCTGACCAAAGACGAGTATTCCAGCGTGGTGCAGGATCTCACGGACCTGTCGTCGGGCGGCGATGCGACCGTCACCATTTCCGTCCTGCATGTCTTGAGCGATCGCGGCTTCAAAAACCTGGAACGTGTTCTTACGACGGCGGCACGGGACAGCGGCATGGCCAACATCGTGCTAACCAGTTTTCAACTAGTCCATGAAGCGGCCGAACTGCTTCCGCGGGAGTTCATGGTCCGGCGCGGGGCGATTCCCTACGAGTTTCTCGGGGACCACGTGCTCGTTGGGATTCTGAATCCCTATGACGCAGATTTGCAGCGCGACGTGGAATCTCAACTGGGGCGGTCCTGCCACTTCTACCTCGTTAGCCCGGCCGATTTCGACGCGGCAATCGAGCGCATCGACCGGATGGATGACGAGGACGAGAAGAAATACGACTAGGCAGGGGCTTGGCGCCGACCATCGGCGGCTACTATCGCTCGATTATTCCGCCAACTTTCAAGAATCGCTTTTCGCCCTGGAACTCCAGTTGCACACCAGGTTTCGAAACCGAGATCAGGCGCACCCCTTCGATCTCGTCGTTAAAGACGACGAGATCGCCGTTGATAATGGCAACGCCACCGTTGCGTTCCTCCACGACACCGGACAATGTCAATTTCGGCCATTTGAGGCGTGCCGATTTTAGAACAGGAGCCGCGGTCGCGACCGCGGGGGGAGGCGCAGTCGCTGCCGGGGCGGGGGTGCTTGCTGCCACGGGGGACACCTCATCCGGTGGGACCGATTCCGGCAGCTGTGATTGTGCCGGATCGGCCTGCGAGGGCTTGGCGGTATCCGGTACCGTACTAGGTATCACCGCGTCGGACACGTCAACCTCGCCGCCAACCTTCGATACGGCAAATATGCACAACCAGATCGCAAGACCCACGAGCAGGAGTAGTCCGCCGACCAGGAGGAGGACGGCGATAGCGGCCGGCGCCTTCCTCGATTTTTCCTCCTCCTCGGCATCCGGATCGGTCGTTACGTCGGGTTGATCATCCGGCGAAGGCACAGCCGACGGGGGTTCGGGCGTGGCCTCAATCGTCGGCGCCGACGCAGCGGGGGGCGCGGGAGTCGGGACCGGCGGGGTGGAAATCGGAACAGGCGCTCCGGCGGGCTCGTCGGGTGCTTCCGCACGGGGTTCGGGTGCTGGATCGACGGGCACCATGGCGATCGGCTTCGGTACGGGTGTATCTGCGGCACCGGCCTTTTTGTCGGGTTCGTTCGCGTCTTCTTCGCGGCGCCGTAATGCTTCAGATATGAGGCTCATGAATCACCTTCCAGTTGATGCACGGCTTTGCGTACACAGCGCACGTCGATGTCATGTATCTGTGCCAGGTACCCGGCGAGAAGGGCGTTGTCGCAGACGGCGTTTACCGAGCGCGGACTGCCTTTTGAATAGCGGTAGACTTCTCGAACCGCTTTCGCGTCGAATCGGCACGAACCGTTTGACCCGGCGACATGCAGACGATGGTCGATGTACTTTCCCGTCTCACGCTCGGTCAATGGTTGCAGGTGATAGCGCACCGTAATTCGTTGGCGGAGTTGTCGCAGATCGGGGCGGGCCAGCCGCTTCTTCAATTCCGGCTGACCGCAAAGAACCATCTGGATCAATTTGTGCTGATCGGTTTCGAGATTCGAGAGAAGCCGAATCTGCTCCATGAGGCCGGGCGATAGGTCCTGTGCCTCGTCGATAATCAGCGCAACGTTGATGCCTTGCGCGTACTTGCTCAACAGGAATTTATTCAACGCCTGTATATAGACAAGCCGATCGCGACCCTTAACGGCAATTCCGAAGTCGTCAAGGATCGCGCGCAACAACTGCGTCTCCGTAAGGGATGGATGCAGGATCAGGGCGGTCTCAACCTTGTCGCCAAGCTTGGCCAATACGGCCCGGCACAGGGTCGTCTTGCCCGTGCCAACTTCGCCGGTCAACTCGATGAATCCTTTCCGGTGGGTAATCCCGTACATCAGGTGGTGGTAGGCCTCCTTGTGGTGCGGGGTGTAGAACAGAAAACGCGGATCGGGCGTAATGTTGAACGGATCTTCGTTAAGGCTATAGAATTCGTGATACATACCGTTCCCCGCTCGTGTGGAGGCCGCCATACGCTGTATTTAGAATAATAGGTAGCAGGACCGATGCCAAGATCCAATCGGTGCGAGATGGGAGAATCTGAATCGCCCGGGCTTAAGGATCGCTACGAGCCGCCGCCGATGCGGGCGGGTGGCGGAAGATTCGCCCCCCACGCCGGTGTTCCCGCTTCCAGCCGGTAATCGCCTGCGCCGGCATCGACAAATGGGGGATCCATGGCGAGATTGTTGGTGTATGTCAGATCGTCTTGCAAGGGCAAGATCGAGTGCGTCACGGTCAAGACCCGCGCGTCCTTGCCGTACTTGAACGCGGAGGCGTTCCCGGCGAAGACGCACCGCTCAATCGTGGCGCCCCCGCCCGTATGCGCCGGTTCGTTAAAGCTGATAGCGGCAATCTTGTTACTGTAGAACGTGCAGTGGACCACGGTGACGTGCGAATCGTCCTTGGTCAGGATCCCATGATCGTTGAATGCGAACACGTTGTTCGTGACGTGGACGCGGGAGTTGCGCCCGACAGAGATGGCGTTTGCCCACTTGTCGTGACCGCGCAGATTGAAGTTTACAAATGTGTTGCCCGCTACGTAGGCGTCGCAATAGTCGAGATCGAGACCGTCGTCCCCGCCGCCTAGAAAATGGTTTCCGACGAAGCGCGGAACGGGACCGGGCCGCGCGCAGAGCGAGAAATCGATGATGTCGCGGTAGCCCACGTTCGTATGGAAAACGTTGCTGGCGACGATCATGTGTCCGCCCTCGGGGATGCGTTTGCCGCGGATAAACTCGTACTCGCCGAGCGCCTCGAAGGTCGAATGGCTCAGGTGCAGGCTGGAATCCACGATCTGGACGACCGTGCATGCCATGTCTGCGAATCGAACATCTTCGATCGCGACCACGGACCGTCGGATGTCGATCACCTGGGCGTCGGCACCGGCGTATTCGAACCGGGTATGTGCGATTCGGGCGCCTTGCGTCGCGCCGTAAATGGCGACTTGGCCCCACAGGGCTTCCGTGTCGGGGCGTCGCGTGAACAGGATGGGATCGGCGCACGTGCCGATTGCGTGTAATCCGCCGTATACGATCAAGCCCGCGCGATGCCCGAACGTAACCGTGGTGCCCGGTTGGATACTGAGCACGGCGTCGTGCGGAACCACGACGCGATGATCGATTACGATTGTACCGGGTCCCCAACGCGTGTCGCTGCCGAGGATCACACATCGCGGTGAGCGCTTTTGCCAGCCGCAAATCAGACCGGCGGCCAGGATGAGGAGGATGAGCGGGGCCGTGAAGCGCCGCCGACCGGATGGAGGGGGCCGAGGGGTATGGGACTTGGAGGTCACAACAGGAAGTGATCGAAACGTTCTCCATAGTTTATCCCACCGGCATCCGGAAACGATCCTTTTTGTTCGAGGCATAGCTGTGTTACACGTTGATCATGCTTCCCGGCAAGGGGCGAACAATATGCGTACAGGCCTACCTTCCGACTGGACAACGTTCAATCGACGTGTCCCTGGGACCGGACGTCGACTCCGGGTCCACTGTTCCCGGGACGACACACAATGGGCTGAACTCGCGCCGGCGTACTGGAACGATGCGCTGCCCGATATTCACCCGTTCAGGGAGTCGCGCGCAGCTAGGGTTCATCTCGGCCGCATCGCGACCGAGCCACTTTACTTCAAACGGTTTCTGAGCCGCGGCGCGAGCGATGTCCTGAAGCATTTCCTGCGGCCGTCGCGTGCCATGCGCGCGTGTATCGCCGGTGAGGCGCTGCGCGGCCTCGGGTTTCGCACGCCGGAACCGCGTTGTGTCATCGAAGCGCCGCACGCCGGAGCGGTTGTCGAGAGTGCTTTGATCACGCGCGCGATCGAGGACACATTCAACCTGTATGACTGGTTCCATGAGGATTGCGGTGAGATTCAGGAAAAGCGAGACCTGCTGCATGCCTATGGAACCGAGATCGGCCGCATGCATGCCTGCGGTATTTTTCACGGCGACATGCGCAAGAGCAATGCGCTCTGTCACACGGGGGAGGGCCCCCGGCACTTCTACTGGCTCGACAACGAGCGCACCCGGGTCGGCCGCCTGTCGCAGCGGCGGCGAGTCAAGAACCTGGTGCAGGTAAATATGGAACGCGACGGAGTGACACGGACCGACCGTATGCGATTCTGGAAAGCTTACGTCCCTGCCGCGGGAATCGACGTGGCACTTGCGCGCGCGCTCCGCCGTCGTGTGCTCGAGAAAACGCAAAAGCGCTGGCATCGCCTCGGGGCCCTGCCCTCTTCAGGGGGGACCGGGTTGGATGTCAATTGATCCATCCACGCCTGCGGCGATAGGCGAGACTACGGGCAATCACCCGGCGCAAGACACGAGATCCCCGCGCGGGGGTCAGCCCGGTCGCGTGCAGGTACGTCCGCCACATGCGTAGTCGCTCGGCGCGGGTCAGATCATGCGGGTAGCGGTTGATGTGCACCAGGTCGTGCACGCGTTTCTCGTCGGGCACCTTCTCGTAAACGCGACCTTCCTCGTTATCAATCCAGACGAAGCGGTTTTCACCGTTCTCGCGGTGGCACAAAACATTGTTCATATGCATGTCGCCGTGGAAAAGCCCGGCGCGATGCCAGCGGCCCACCTCCGCCGCAAACGCACACAGCAGGTTCTCGCGTTCCCGGGGTGACAATGCGTGGTCGTTTATGAGCACCGCGACACTCGTGGCATTCTCGACGGCTTCGCTGACAACCAGGCCGGCCACGGCAACACCGGCGATGCGTTTCTCGACGAGGCACAGGCCGCGTGCGGTTGCGAACCCGGCCGCGCGAATTCGTTCTTCGTGGTACAGCGTGTGTCGCGCGCGGCGGGCCTTGTAGATATAGCGCGGACCGCGGGCCGCGAAGTGTTTGAAAACCAGGTTCCCGTCACGGCCGGGCAGGGGACCGATGAGTACGCGTCCGCCCCAATCGTGTTCGCGTTGCACGGATAGGCCCACCGTTGATCCGTTCCAGACATTGAGCGCCGCATCCGTAACCGCCTTGTTATTGCCCGCACAGCACATTTCAATTTGCTTTCCGTCTGCGCCGCGTATGGTGCGCCGCGGCCAATCGGCGAGTGAAGCCGTCTTCTGGCTGCCCGCCGGCAATTCGGGCGGGTCGGCGTCCCGGGTGTCGTACACGATCGTCGCTTCGGCGGTCGCGAGATCGTCATGTTCAACGCGAAGCCCGGCCGACCCTTTCTCGCCGGTGCCGGTAAGAAATATGCGGCCGATACCGGCGGCGACGGGAACGGTGGATGCCGCGTTGTGCAGCCGCGCGCGGGCCGGTCCGCTGATAGAAACGCGGAGTTCACCCGTCCAGTTGCGTACCCATTGGCCGTCCGCATCGAGCACGCGACAGAGGGCGGAAGTTGTTCCGCCTGCACGCACCGCATCGTCCGAGTCCTCCAACTCGAGGGCGAGTTGCGTGGCGCCCCCATAGGACCGTACGGTATCCGAGACGGTCACTCCCCCATGGTTCGCCGTCACGACGAGGTCACCGGCTTCAAACGGAAGTTCGAGTTGTACCCGCCTTGCGCAGTCCTGGTCGGCTACAATGCGGCCGTTGATCGCGACGGTTACCCGCGTCCCGTTGGTCAGGATCAGGACGTTTCGGGGCGATCCCGTCTCTCCGGCGTGCCAGTCGGCGTCCAGATGGACGAATGGCTTTGCGTCATGACGAGCGCGCAGATAAAACGCCGCCGGTTTGGGCAATCGCCAGGCGTCGACGATGCCGGGACAACGGATGATGCGGTGCTTCCGTTGGGTTGGGTAGTCGTTAAAACTCCAAAGGCAGTAGCCGGCCGTCTCCGCGCGCCCCTCGACCGACTCGATGTCGCGCTCGTAGGTCTCGACCTGGTCGCGTTCTGCCGTGCCGTCGCCGCGGAAGGAGCGCGGGCAATTGCTGCATTCGCTGACAAGCACAGCGCCCTGGCGACTCAGCGCCGCCGCGTCGGCGAGCCGATCGAGTTCGTAATTGACGCCGAGCACGTCGGGAATATTGAGCGTGCGCCGGCGTGCGCCGCGGTGAAGGTGGTTCTCGGCATAGATCGTGGCGCGTGTCGGGTCCATCTGCTGCACGATGCGTTGCAAAGCGCGAAAGACGATTCCCGATCGGGACTCGTTGCCCATGCCCCACAGAATGACGGCGGGATGATGTCGGTCGCGATGCAGCATGGCTCTCATCTGGCGGACGGCTGCGCGGCCCCAGGGACCCGGTCGCACGCTTTTCCAACTGGCAATTTCGGCGTAGACCATGATTCCGAATTCATCACAGGCGTCCAGAAAGTCGGGATGTTGCGGATAATGTGCCAGTCGTACCAGATTGAGGCCGGCTTCTTTCAGCAGTCGCGCGTCCATGCGGTGCACGTGGCGCGGCAACGCGTTCCCGAAGCCCGGCATGCATTCGTGTCGATTCGCACCGCGCAGACGCAGGCGCGTTCCGTTGAGAAAGAACCCGTCCTTCCGGAACTCGGCGGCCCGGATGCCGAATCGCTTTTCAGCGGCATCCAGTATCGTGTCGTTCGATATGAGACGGGCCACCACGTGGTACAGGGCCGGATGGTCCGGACTCCAGTGCTGCGCATCGCTGACCGAAAACGAGCACGCCAGCTCCTGCTCCGCGCCCGGCAATATGTCGACCGGTTCCGTAGCCTGATCTTGCACGACATCGCCGCCGGGTCCGGCTAACGTGAAGGCGGCGCACGTACGCTGCGCCGCCGCACCGTCGTTACGCACCATTACCGCGACTTGCAGGGTGGGCCGTGTGGCGAGCGGGTCGGCGCATCGAGCACGAAGACTATCGGCCGCGATGTGGAGCAGGGAATGGGCTTCCAAATGGATTTGTCCGGCGAGGCCACCGTGCAGCAGAAAGTCCGGCATCTTCTTCCCGGGAAGAACATGGGGATGGTAGTCGTTGTCGAGGCGAATACCGACGACGTTGTCCGTCGCCGGGTTCAGCCTGTCCGTGACGTCGATTCGGAAGCCGAGATACTGCCCGTCGATGGTGCAGACCCGGCGACCGTTCAGCCAGAGGTCGCCCACGCCATAGAACCCCTCGCTGACGAGTTCCCACCGCAGATCGTGGGATCGGGCGTCATCGCTTGGTATGCGGAAGGATCGTTGGTACGAACCGTGGCCCTGCCTATACCGCATTGCGGATTGAAACGTGTCCTGCTCGTTCCAGGAATGGGGCAGGTCCACCGGCGTGCCCGTCTGTGGATCGGCGGACCGCAGCCATCGCGAATGGGCACGCTCTGCGAGAAAGGTCCATCCGTGGTTCAACCCGAATTTACGGGCAATCACGGGGCCGGGCGTTTTGGAGTCCGTATGCATACGCGGCAGGAGATTCCTATTGAGAACGGCAAGATTTTGCGCTTAAGTCCAGTGAAGTCGAGCCAAACTCGCCACGCGCACAACACGACAGCGTTCGGATCGTGCGATATGATAATCTGCCGCCACCTGCCCGCGGCCCGGCATCCATGTGAAAACCATTGAGGCGATAGAATTCGATGCGCGCGTGCGCGATGCCGAAATCCTGTCAGAGGACAGGTTCGGCCCCAAGGTCTATCGGACGGCGGACGGGCGCATGATCAAGCTCTTTCGAATCAAGCGGCTGTTTTCTACCGCGCGCCTGATACCCTACGCCCGTCGTTTCGAACGCGCTGCGGAGGAACTTAAGGCGCGCGGGATCCACACCGTCGAGGTTGTCGAGTGCCTGCGCGTCAAGGGTCGCGCGCGCGATGCGGTTGTCTATCGCCCCGTTCTCGGGGGAACCCTGCGCGACTCGATCGCTGGGAATGCGGATGAAATTCTGATTCGTTTTTCGAAATTCTTCGCATCGCTACACGCCCTCGGCGTGTACTTTCGCGCGGCACATTTTGCGAACTTTATCGTCGAGCCCGGCGGCGGCTTCGCCATGATCGACATCTCCGAGGCACATTTTAGCCGGGGGGCATTGCGCCTGGCGGGGCGGGTACGGAATTTCCGCCACCTCGCGCGGCATGAACCCGACCGCGCCTCACTCGAGGCCTTCGGCATCGCGCGATTCTGCGAGACGTATCTGGAAGCAAGCCGATTGGACGATGCGACCCGCGCGCGATTTAAGCGTGCGGTTGCCGCTGTTCACCCGATTTTTGGAGGCCTGTCGTGAGTGGCGGGCCGGGGACCACCGGCATTGCGGGTATTCATGCGCTCGCGCAGATACCCGGCTGGCTACGCTGTCGCTCCGACATCGTGCCGCCCACATCCGTGCCGGAAGATTTTTTCGGGGTCAACGTCGCACCGGCGGATGATCCGGATGTCGACAACTACATCGTCGAGCGCCTGCAGGAACTGGGTCTTCGCCATGTTCGGTTGACGCTATTGGAATCGGACGACAGTGCGGAGCGGTTGATTCAGCGTCTGCATACCGATGGCGTCGAAGTCCTCGTCTGCCTGGTGCCCACGGTCGAGGATGCCGCCCGAATGGATACCGACGCCGCATGCCGCCGGCGCTGGGGCGCATTCGTTGCGGACGCGACGGAGCGTTTGCCCGCGACCGAGTACGAAATTGGGACGACGGCGAACCGGCGGCGCTGGAGCGGATTCAGTCATCGTTCGTACGCCGCGGCCTGGCAGTCCGCCGTGGAAGCCGTGCGGGGCCGGGACGTCCGTCTCGCCGGCCCCAACGTGTCCGACTTCGAGCCGCTTCACAACGCCACGTTCCTCGCGCTCATGCGCGGTTCCGGGCGCGTGCCGGATGTGCATACGGACAATCTATTCGTCGAACGGGTTGTCGAGCCCGAGGCGATGGATCACCGCGTCGCCGGGCGGCTCCTGGCCGATACGCTCGCATTCAACCTGGTGAAGAAGGCAGCTGTCCTGCGCAAGATCTCAACGAACTTCGGGATTGGGCGAACCTACTGCACGTATAACTGCTGGAACGTGTCGCGCGTCGCGCGTCATGCGGCCGATCCGGCGGCCAAGCAGGCTGATTACCTGGTACGCTACCTTGTCATCGCCGCGGCGAGTGGCGCGCTGGATCGCGTATACTGGGGGCCACTTGTCGGGCACCTCGATGGCCTAATCGACGATGGCAGCGGCACGTATCCGGCATCCGAGCGCGTGGCACGCTACACTCGTATTGCGGGAAACAGCGGACCCTTCAGATCCGGACCTGCATTCGACGCGTTGCGACACACGGTTGGAGCACTTCGCGGTACGACCTGTGTCCGCGCCACCCGGCCGCGGGATCCGGTG